>NZ_JBEUPA010000008.1:0-121385 GCF_040492065.1 Actinomadura sp. NPDC000929
GGGCGGCGACGTCACCCGCCTCGGCGGCCACACGACCGGCAGCCCCTACCCGGGCCGCGGCGGAGACCGCCGCGCGGGAGGCCGAGCTGGAGACGGTGGCGGCGGCCGAGGAGCGGTCGCGGGAGAGCGTCCTGGAGATCTGCGGCGCCGACCCCGCCGACGACCCGGAGGCCGTCCCCGCGCACCAGCGCCGCGCGATGGCCCGGATCGAGGAGCTCACCGGCTTCCTGGAGGGCGGCCGGGCGGCGGGGAGCGAGGTCCTGCTCCGCACCGCCGACCTCGTCGTCGGGACGCCGGCGGGCGCCGGGCTGACCGTCCGCGACGAGGAGTTCGACGCGCTGATCGTCGCGGACGCGGGGACGGTGACCGACGGCGAGTTCCTCATCGGGGCCGTCCGCGCGCGCCGCTGGATCCTCGTGGGGGCGGCCGGGACGCGCCCGCCGGGCTACCGCGAGTACGCGGGCTCGCCGGCGGGGCGGCTGGAGCTGAGCCCGTTCGAGCGCGCCGCGACGGCCGCGCCCGGCCTGGCGGGCTAGTCGTCCTCGTCGTCGTCGGGCAGGAACAGGTGGAGCAGCCAGCCGACGACGCCGACGACGATCGCGCCCCAGAAGGCCGGCCAGAACCCGGTCACGTGGAACGGCAGGTCGAGCCCCTCCGCCAGCTCGCTCGTCAGCCAGAGCAGCAGCGCGTTCACGACGAGCCCGATGAGCCCGAGCGTGACGACGTAGAAGGCGCAGCCGAGGGTCTTGATGAGCGGCTTGAGGACGGCGTTGACCAGCCCGAAGATGACGGCGACCGCGACCAGCGTGAGGATCCGCCGGGAGGTGGTCTGGTCGCCGAGCGTGATGCCGTCGATCAGGACCGTGGCGACCCACAGGGCGACCGCGGTGGCGCCGACCTTGAGAAGTATTCGCACGCCACGCATCATGCTGGCCGGGACACGGCCATGTCATCCCACTGCGAGACCATCCGGGCGGACGCTCCCGTCATCACCGCGGATGACCCGTCCGGCGGCGTCCTACTCGGCGCGGTCGAAGAACGGGGAGGTGGCGGCGGCCTGGGAGCGGGCGTCGGACCGCCGGCCCGCCACGGGGGCGCCCTGCACGGCGGGCTCGCGGGGAGCGGCGTCCCGGCGGGGCGCGCTCCTCTGCCGCACGCGGGCCAGTTCGCGCTCCAGGCGGCGCTTCTCCATCTCCAGCGTGGTCAGCGACTCCTCGTGCTCCTCCCGCAGGTCGCGCAGGTCGCGGCGAGTGCGGATGCGGCGGGCGGCGCCCTTGAAGGTGAACGCCATGCCGCTGAGGAAGACGAGGGCCACTGCCGCGCCGGAGAGGAACACCTGCCATTCGCTCTCCAGGCCCGGGACGGCCTGGCCGAAGACGACGAGGTCCGCAGGGCCGGTGTTGTCGATGACGACACCGGCGCCGACCGTGATGGCGGCCGCGACCAGGAGAAAACCGAGGAACACCATGGGCAGATCTCCTCTGCAGTGACTCCGGAGGGGGAACGGAGGGCCCCCACCATGCCAGACCCGAAGACGATCATGTCGGTTTCGCCGGATAAATCCTGCTCAGAGGCTTTCGTCCGAACCGATCGCGCCGGGTTCCGACGTGATCGCGGCGGGTAGTGAGGGGACGTCGCGACGAGATCCGTGGAGGGGCCATGTCCGTGCAGGCCATCGTGTTCGACCTCGACGGCGTCCTGATCGACTCCGAGCCGGTGTGGGAGGAGGTGCGGCGCGGCTACGTCGCCGAGCGCGGCGGCCGGTGGCTCCCCGACACCCAGGACCGGCTCATGGGCATGAGCACCGAGGAGTGGGCCGGCTACATCGCCGCCGACCTCGTCGACGGCGTCACCGCCGAGGAGGTCGCCTACGAGGTGGTCGACCGGATGTCGCAGCGGTACGCGGACGGGCCGCCGCTGCTGCCGGGCGCCGAGGACGCCGTCCGCCGGATGGCGGAATACCGCCCGCTGGGGCTGGCGAGCTCGTCCCCGCGCGCCCTGATCGACCTCGCGCTCGGGCATCTCGGGGTGGACGGCCTGTTCCTCGCCACCGTGTCGACCGAGGAGGTCGAGAGGGGCAAGCCCGCCCCGGACGGCTACCTCACCGTCGCGGCGCGGATGGAGGTCGCGGCGCGCGACTGCGTCGCGGTCGAGGACTCCGGCAACGGGCTGAGGTCGGCGCACGCGGCGGGGATGGCCGTGATCGCGGTTCCGCGTCCGGCGCACCCGCCGGCGGCCGACGCGCTCGCCCTGGCCGCGCACGTCGCGGGCGGTCTGGACGAGCTGACCCCCGAGCTCGCCGAGGCCGTCGTCCACAGGTGAAGGTTCGGGGGACGGGTGTCCGCGGCGGTTCATAGTATGGCCCGGTGACTTCCCCTGAGACCCCGGAGACCCTCGACACCCTGCGGCGCGTGTTCGGCTACGACGCGTTCCGGGACGGCCAGCGGGAGATCATCGAGCATGTGGTCGCCGGCGGGGACGCCCTCGTCCTGATGCCGACGGGCGGCGGCAAATCGTTGTGCTACCAGATCCCGGCGCTCGTCCGGAAGGGCACCGGCGTCGTCGTCTCCCCCCTCATCGCCCTCATGCAGGACCAGGTCGACGCGCTGCGCGCCCTGGGCGTCCGCGCGGGCTTCCTCAACTCCACCCAGGACTTCGACGAGCGCCGCGTGGTCGAGGCCCAGTTCACGGCGGGCGAGCTCGACCTGCTGTACCTGGCGCCCGAGCGGCTGAAGCTCGCCGCGACCGTCGAGCTGCTCGACCGGGGCGACGTCTCCCTGTTCGCGATCGACGAGGCGCACTGCGTGTCGCAGTGGGGGCACGACTTCCGCCCCGACTACCTGACGCTGTCCGGCCTGCACGAACGCTGGCCCGACATCCCCCGCATCGCGCTGACCGCGACCGCCACCGAGGCCACCCGCGGCGAGATCGCCTCCCGCCTCCGGCTCGAACAGGCCCGCCACTTCGTGGCGAGCTTCGACCGTCCCAACATCCAGTACCGGATCGAGCCGAAGACCGACGCCAAGCGCCAGCTGCTGCGCCTCCTCCAGAACGAGCACCAGGGCGACGCGGGCATCGTCTACTGCCTGTCCCGCAACTCGGTCGAGAAGCACGCGGCGTTCCTGACCGAGAACGGCATCGAGGCCCTGCCCTACCACGCCGGCCTCGACGCCGGGCTCCGCGCCGCGAACCAGGCGCGCTTCCTCCGCGAGGACGGCCTCGTCATGGTCGCGACCATCGCCTTCGGCATGGGCATCGACAAGCCCGACGTCCGCTTCGTCGCGCACCTCGACCTCCCCAAGTCCGTCGAGGGCTACTACCAGGAGACGGGCCGCGCCGGACGCGACGGCCTCCCGTCCACCGCCTGGCTCGCCTACGGCCTCCAGGACGTCGTCAACCTCCGCAAGATGATCGACGGCGGCGAGGGCGACGCCGCGCACCGCCGCCGCCAGGCCATGCACCTCGACTCCATGCTCGCCCTCTGCGAGACGGTCGAATGCCGCCGCGTCCAGCTGCTGAACTACTTCGGCCAGTCCGGCGAGCCCTGCGGAAACTGCGACACCTGCCTCACGCCGCCCGAGACGTGGGACGCCACCGTCCCCGCCCAGAAGGTCCTGTCGACCGTGGTCCGGCTCGACCGCGAGCGGCGCCAGAAGTTCGGCGCGGGCCACATCGTCGACATCCTCCTCGGCAAGAAGAACGCGAAGGTCATCCAGTTCGACCACGACTCGCTGAAGGTCTTCGGCATCGGGACCGAACTGCGCGACACCGAGTGGCGCGGCGTCGTCCGCCAGCTCCTCGCCCAGGGCCTGATCGCGGTCGAGAGCAACCACGGCACGCTCGTCCTGACCGACGAGAGCGCCGGCGTGCTGCGCGGCGAGCGCAAGGTGATGATGCGCCGCGAGGCCGAACGCCCCGTCGCCAAGGCCGCGAAGACCGCCAAGTCGGCCAAGGCGCAGGTCGAGCTCCCCGCCGAGGCGATGCCGCTCTTCGAGCGCCTCCGCGCCTGGCGCGCCGCGACGGCCAAGGAGCAGGGCGTCCCCGCCTACGTCATCTTCCACGACGCGACCCTCCGCGAGATCGCCACCGCACTCCCCACCTCCCTGGCCGAACTGGGCCGCGTCAACGGCGTGGGCGAGAACAAACTCGCCAAGTACGGCGACCAGGTCCTCGAAACCCTGGCCGCCGAGTAGACCCCGGAGAGCACCAGGCGACACAGCGGCCACACTGCTGTGTCGCCGCCGAGGCAATCGACTTGCCTTTACTCTGTGTTATCAGTTGATTACCATATGCGCATGACACGCATGAACAAGATCGCCTTAGGCGGTGCGCTCACCGTCGCGTCGCTATTCCCCGGCCTCTCCACCACGGCGCACGCCGCCGCTCCGGCGACGTCCCCCGCCAGGCCCGCCTCCACCGAACAGGCCGCGCCCGCCGCGTGGAGCGTGAAGTGGCGGGCCAAGATCTCCGCGAGCTACTTCAACGCCCACGCCCACCGATGGGTGTCCCAGCCCTTCATCGCCAGGGGACGGCTCCAGGGCCGGTTCATCTGCTGGAACAACAGGGACGGCGGAACGATGCGGCTACAGATCATCAGGGAGAACGGGCAGATCCTCCGCGACACCGGCGTCCAGCCCTGCGACTGGCACTGGCATTCCACGGCCTCCCTCAGATTCCAGCGCGCCGGCATCGTCCGCTTCCGCCTCGAAGCCGGACGCCCCGCACACACCACCACGGTCCAAGCCCGTGCCTCCCGCTGACCCGCCCGCGCGGCACCTTCACCCCCGAAGGGGCCCCAAGGGCGTCCGCCAAAGCACCCAAGCCCCCACCCCCCACACCACGTCCCCCTCCCCCACCACCACCCGAACCCGCCCCGGCACCAGCTGGACCTGCGCCGCCCCCAGACGCAGCGCCCCCGGCACGACCTGGACCCGGCTCACCCCCGGCGGAACTCGTCCCCCCACCAGGTGGACCGGTCTCGCCCCAAATCAGACTCGCCCCGGCACCAGTTGGACCTGTATCACCACTAGGTGGAGCGGTCCCAAGACAAGCTGGGCCCGGGTTGCCACCAGCGGGACGCATCCGGAAACCAGACGGACCAGTCCCGCCTCAAGTAAGACCTTCCCCGGCACCAGTTGGACCTGTGCTGCCGCCAGATGGAGCTGTCTCGGCACGGGTCAGGCCCGCCTTGGCACCAGCTGGACCTGTATCGGGACCCGCTGGAGCGGTCCCGGTACCAGTTGGACTTGTCTCGGCATCAGCTCTTCCTGAGCCGACACCCACTGGACACGGGGCGGTACTGGTTGTCCCGTCTTGGCCCTGGTGGCGCGGCCCTCAGGGAGCGTCCTCGGTGGTGGGGTTTGTAGTGGTGAGCTAAGGCGGCTCTGGGGTGGACGGGCGCCGGTTCGTCCGGTGAAGGTTCGGAGCGGGCTTCCGGTTCATGGCTGGGTCGGTGTTGCCGGGCGGGGTTCGGGGAATTCTCAGGGTTCTCCCAGGATTCCGCGTGGGCTTCTGCCAGACGCGTCCGCTTCCATGTCCGGCATGGGAAACAACCGGAAGACGATCGCGGCCGGGGCCGGAGCCGCCGGGCTCCTCGGGCTCGGGCTCTACTTCTCCGTCCCCGCCTTCGCCGACGACCCTTCGCCCGCGCCCTCGCCCAGGGCCCACGAGGGCCACGGCCACCCTGGAAAGGGGCATCCGCTGCGCCGGGCGCGTGCGCTGCGCGGCGTCCACGGTGAGGCCACCGTCAAGGGCAAGGACGGGTTCCACCTCGCCACCTGGCAGCGCGGCAAGATCACGGCCGTCTCGGCGACGGGGGTGACCGTCCGCAGTGAGGACGGCGTCTCCTGGACGTGGACGGCCGACGGCAAGACCCACGTGCGCAAGAACGGTGCGAAGGCGTCCCTCCAGGGCCTGACCGGCGGCGACCAGGTGCTCGTCGCGGGAGAGCGCTCCGGCGGCACCCGGACGGCGCGCCTGGTCCGCGTCCCCCAGCACCGCTAGTCCACCGGCGCGGGTAGTTTCGGGCGGGTGAGTCCGATGTGCGGGCGCGAGGCCGGCGCGGGAGCGAGCAGCGGGAGCCGATGAGCGAGACCCGGCGGGTCCTCGTCGTGGACGACGAGGCCAACATCCGTGACCTCGTCGAGGTCGCGCTGCGCTTCCACGGCTTCGCGACCGCCACCGCCGGCACGGGCGAGGAGGCGCTCGGGGCCGTCCGCGAGGCGCGGCCCGACCTCGTCCTGCTGGACGTCATGCTCCCCGACCTGGACGGCTTCGAGGTGTGCCGGCGGCTGCGCGCGGACGGCGACCAGGTCCCGGTGATCTTCCTGACCGCGCGGGACACGCCGTCCGACACCGTCACCGGCCTCACGCTCGGCGGTGACGACTACGTCACCAAGCCCTTCTCGATCGATGCGCTGATCGCCCGGGTGCGGGCCGTCCTGCGCCGGGCGGCCCCACCGGAGCCGTCCGCCGGGCCCGTGCTGCGCGTCGCCGACCTCGAACTCGACGAGGCGCACTGGACGGTGCGGCGCGGCGGCGTGCCCGTCGAGCTGTCCCCGACCGAGTTCCGGCTGCTCGCCTACCTGATGCGCAACGCGGGCATGGTGCTGTCGCGCGCCCAGCTCCTCGACGGCGTGTGGGGCTGGGACCACGGCAACCCGCAGGTCGTCGAGACCTACATCAGCTACCTGCGCCGCAAGCTGGACCCGCTCGGCACCCCGCTCATCCACACCCAGCGCGGGGTGGGTTACGCGCTGCGGCCATGACGCTCAACGCCCGGCTCCTCACCGGCCTGCTCGCGGTCACCTCCGCCGGGCTGGCGATCATGGGCCTGGTCAGCGCGCTCGTCCTGAACGGGTACCTGATGCACCGCGTGGACGGCCAGCTCCAGGCCACCCGCGACCGCGCCGTGACCCGGCTCCTGCGCCCCGGCCTGCCCGAGCAGGGCGTCGCCCCCGCGCAGTTCGTCGTGCTGGCCGTCGGCCCGGCGGGGCGGGTCCGCGTCCTGAGCGGCGACGACCCCGCGCCGGAGCAGGCCGTCCGCGAGGTGCAGCGGCTGGGACGGGACGAGCTGGCCGCCCGCGCGCGCGGAATGGAACCGTTCTCCCTTCCCGGGCTGCGCGCGGTGGCGCGCCCCTGGGGGAAGGGCGTCGTCGTCGTGGCGGCCCCCCTCACCGAGATCCACGCGGCCGTCCGCAACCTCGTGCTGTCCGAGGTCGCGACGGCCGCCCTGCTGCTCGCCGTCCTGCTCGTGCTCGGCCGGTGGCTCATCCGGCGCGGCCTGCTGCCGCTGGACCGGATGGCCGCCACGGCGCACGCCATCACCGCGGGCGGCGACCTGCGCGCCCGCATGCCCGGCCCCGGGCAGCGCACCGAGGCGGCCCGCCTCGCGTCCGCCATCAACGTGATGCTGGAGCGGATCGAGCAGGCGTTCTGGGCGCGCAGCCGCTCGGAGGCCCGCGTCCGCGAGTTCGCGGCGGACGCGTCCCACGAGCTGCGCACGCCGCTCACGGCCGTCCAGGGCTACGCGGAGCTCTACCGGCACGGCGCGCTCGGGCCGGACGAGCTGCCCGACGCGATGCGCCGCATCGAGGAGGAGGCCCGCCGGATGAACAGCCTCGTCACCGACCTCCTCGAACTCGCCCGTCTCGACCGCGAGGCGTCCCTGCACCCCGTCCGCACCGATCTCGTCGCCCTCGCCCGGGACGCCGTGGCCGACGCGACCGCGGCCTCGCCCGACCGTCCCATCGTGCTGGACGCCCCTGACACTCTGGCCGCGACCGTCGACGAGGCCCGCATCCGCCAGGTCTTCGCCAACCTCCTGGCCAACGTGCGGGCCCACACGCCCCCCGGAACGCCCGCGACCGTCCGCCTGGCGCCGGGCCTGATCGAGGTGGCGGACGAGGGCCCGGGCATGGCCCCGGAGGACGCCGCCCGCGCCTTCGAACGCTTCCACCGGGGCACGCAGGGCGGCACCGGCCTCGGCCTTCCCATCGTCGCCGCCATCGCCGCCGCCCACGGCGGGCGGGCCGAGCTGCTGTCCGAACCGTCCAAGGGGACGATCGTCCGCATCACGCTCGATTCCCACTGAGCGGGACATCCCGGTGCCGCCGGTGGCGCCGTCCTGCACAGTCCGAAGGTCGGCTCCCCGAACCGAAGGAACCGCGGCATGGCGGGCTGGAGTCATCGGTACGCGCGCGTCAACGGCCTGGACGTCCACTACGTGGAGCAGGGCGAGGGGCCGCTCGTCGTCCTCCTGCACGGCTTCCCGCACCTCTGGTTCAGCTGGCGCCACCAGATCGGGCCGATCGCCGACGCGGGTTTCCGCGTCGTCGCGCCCGACATGCGCGGCATGGGGCACACCAGCGGCCCCCGGGACCACCGCGAGTACGACGTCGACCGGATCGTCGGCGACCTCACCGGCCTCCTCGACCACCTCGGCGAGGAGAAGGCCGTGTTCAGCGGACTGGACTTCGGCCTCTTCGCCGCCTACGACCTCGCCCACCACCACCCGGACCGCATCGCCGCGATCATCGCCCTGGAGAACCCGTTCTTCACCCCGAGCCGCGAGTCGCCCCTGACGCTCGCCGCCCGCCAGGCCGAGCGCCACTTCAACCACATCCACTACTTCGCCGAGCCGGGCGTCGCCGACCGCGACCTCGCCGCCGCGCCCCGCGAGTTCCTGCGCAAGGTCTTCTACGCGCTCTCCAGCGACTACCACTACCTCGACGTCTGGCGTCAGCCTCCGGGCACGTCCTATATCGACGCCCTGCCCGAGACGCCGCCGCTCCCGTGGACGTGGCTGACCGAACCGGAACTGGAGTTCTACGTCGACGCCTACAGCCGCAGCGGCTTCACCGGCGGGCTCAACTGGTACCGGGCCATGGACCTTTCCTGGGAGTACCGCAAGTCCTACGGCGACCGGAAGAACCCCGTCCCGTACTACTTCATCGGCAGCGAGCAGGACGCCGACCTCGAGGGCTGGCACGGCGACGATCCCCTGAACAGGCTCGGCGACCACCACGCCGACGTCCGCGGCGTCCGGATGATCAAGCGGGCCGGCCACATGATGCAGATGGAGAGGCCCGCCGAGACCACGGCGGCGATGCTCGGATTCCTCACGGGGAGCGACAGGTGAGCCTTACCGAAGACCGCGTCGTCGTGGTCACCGGCGCCAGCCGCGGGGCCGGGAAGGGCATCGCGCTCGCCCTCGGGGCGACCGGCGCGACGGTGTACGTGACGGGCCGGACGCGGGCCGAGGGCGACGCCGGCCTCCCCGGCACGGTCGCGGCCACGGCCGAGGAGATCGACGCCCGCGGCGGCACCGGCGTGCCGGTGATCTGCGACCACTCCGACGACGCGCAGGTCGCGGACCTGTTCGAGCGGGTGGAGCGCGAGCACGGCAGGCTGGACATCCTCGTCAACAACGCGTTCACGATCCCGGACGGCCTCACCCGCGAAGGGCCGTTCTGGGAGAAGCCGCTGGCGCTTCAGAGCATGTTCGACGTGGGGATGCGCTCCGCCTACGTGGCCGGTTACTACGCCGCCCCGCTGCTGGTCAGGAACAACGCGGGTCTCGTCGTCAACACTTCCTCCTTCGGAGGACGCTGTTACATGCACGGCCCGGCCTACGGGGCCGGAAAGGCCGCCGTCGACAAGATGGCGCACGATATGGCGGTCGACTTCCAGCCCTACGACGTCGCCGTCATCTCGCTGTGGATGGGTCTGCTGAAGACCGAACGGAACAGGGCGCTTTTCGAGGGCGTCCCCGACCGGTACAGGTCGTTCGCCGCGGGCGCGGAGTCTCCCGAGTTCAGCGGACGGGTGATCGACGCGCTCGCGCGGCACCCCGAGTACATGCGCTGGAGCGGGCAGGTCCACATCGGGGCCGAGCTCGGCGCCGAACTGGGCGTGGTGGACGTCGACGGGACCAGCCCCCGCTCCCACCGCGGGCACCTCGGCGACCCGCCCACCTTCAGCCCCACCGTCGTCAAGTAGTCGGCAACGCCTTCGCCAAGGCTTGCCCGCCTGCCGGATGGCAATTCAAGAGACTTTTCTGATTCGACTCGCCGGCCTCTCATGCGAGGCAAAGCATTCTTCATGTCGCCGGACGCCGCGACGAGCCCTTCCGCCCGGCTACGGCGATTAATACGGATACGCCGGAAATGCCCCGCGAAAGGGCCCCTGACCTGGCGCGCAAGCGGCGTTATGATCCGAAACAGGGCCGAGGAGATAACGGTCCCATCCGGGACGTCCGGACGTCCGTTGTCCGCATTCCTGCGTCCATCCCTGTCCGGCCGAGACCGCGCGAGACAAGGCGATGGGACTCCAGCGAGGAGGCACCATGACCCACGTCGAGCAAGAGTCCACCCCGCAGACCCCGCCCGCGATCGCCGATCCCGCGCCCCTGGGCCTGGCGGCCTTCGCCCTGACCACGTTCCTCCTGTCCGTGAAGAACGCCGGATGGACCGACGGCACCGACGCCTGGCTGGGCTACGCCCTCGCCTACGGCGGCGTCATCGAGATCCTGGCCGGCATGTGGGAGTTCCGGAATCGCAACGTGTTCGGCGCGACGGCCTTCTCGTCCTACGGCGGCTTCTGGCTCGGCCTGGGCCTGTACGTCGTCCTGATCGCCGGTGAGGCGACCCCGGCCCAGGAGGCCAACGACCTCGGCTGGATCCTCCTCGCCTTCGCGATCTTCAACACCTACATGATGCTCTGGGCGACCCAGGTCAACCAGGCCGTCCTGGCGGTGTTCGTCTCCCTGGAGGCCACGGAGATCATCCTGTTCATCGGGAACTTCTCCACCAGCGAGACCACGATCAAGATCGGCGGCTACCTCGGCGTCCTCACCGCCGTCTGCGCCTGGTACGCCTCCGCTGCCGGCATCATCAACGGCATGACGGGCCACACCTTCCTTGGCGTCGGCAAGCCCCTCACGGCCCTGACCTCCCGCTCCGGGCCCTACTCGCGCTGACTCCCGGCGGGCGGCCCCGCGCCTCGAACCCCTGCGGGGGGACGGCGCTAGAGTGGCCTTCGTGACCCCCCGTCCGGACGACCTCGCGCGCCTCGTCGGCGACGATGACCGCGACACCGCCGCGCAGCGCCTGCGGGACGCCTACGCCACCGGGCACCTCACGCACGAGGAGATGGACGAGCGCCTGGACCAGGTCCTCACCGCCAGGACCCACGGCGACCTCGCGGTGCCCCTGGCCGCGCTCCCGGACGAGGACACGGGCGCCACGACCACGATCGGCGCCGCCACCGGACGGATCAAGCGCCGGGGCGCCTGGCGCGTACCGCGCTCCCTCAAGGTCGAGTCGGCCTTCGGACGGGTCCGGCTGGACCTGTCCAAGGCGATCATCGAGCATCCGGTCGTCGCCATCGAGCTGCAGGTCGGCACCGGTCAGGCCAAGATCATCGTGCCGCGCGACGCGGTCGTCGACATCGAGGGCCTGCACACCGGGCTGAAGGACGCGCGCTACACGCCCCGCCGTCCCGCCCGGCCCGGCGGCCCCGAGATCCGGATCACCGGCACCATGGGCCTCGGCCGCCTGAAGATCCGCCACGCCCGCCGCTAGCGCGCCCGCGACCTCTCGACCGTCCGTCACACCTTCTCCGCCTGTTCGAGCCGGGGACGGCGGGCGGCGCGTCCCGCCGGGTGGGGGGTGACGGCCCAGACGGCGAGAGCGCAGAGGGCGAGCGTCGCACCGAGGACGGTGGAGCCGATCCAGCCGACGGCGTCGAACAGGGCCGTGGTCGCGGCCGCTCCCAGAGCCGAACCGAGGGAGTAGAAGACCATATAGGCGCCGATGGTCGTGCTGGTGCGGTCGGGGTAGGCGGTCGTGAGCGTGTGCTGGTTGCTCACGTGGACGGCCTGGACGGCGAAGTCGAGCAGGACCACGCCGAGGATCAGCAGCGGCAGTGACCAGGGCAGCTGTCCGATCGCGGCCCAGGAGGCGATCAGGAGCGCGAGCGCGATCCCGGTGACCCGGCGCGCGTGCCCGGCATCGCCCCAGCGCCCGGACCGGGCGGCGCCCAGGGCCCCGGCCAGCCCGGCGACGCCGAAGAGCCCGATCTGCGCCTCGCCGAGATGCCACGGCGCCCCGGCCAGCGGCAGGGCCATGCCGCTCCACAGGGCGCCGAACGACGCGAACAGGAAGAACGCGATCAGCCCGCGGCCGAGGAACACCGGCTGGACGAAGAGCCCGCCGAAGGACCGGAGCACCTGCCCGTATCTCGCCGTCCCGGACCGGACGTCCGCGGGCAGCGCGGTGAGGGCGAGCAGCGCGAGGACTCCCGCGAGGGCCGCCAGGGCCAGGTAGATGCTCCGCCACCCCCACAGGTCCGCGAGGACTCCCGCGACGACGCGCGCACCGAGGATGCCGATCACCACGCCCGAGGTCACGATGCCGAGGTTGCGCCCGCGCTCGCCGGCCGGGGAGAGCGACGCCGTGTACGCGACGGCGGTCTGCACCACCACCGCGAAGACCCCCGCCGCGGCCAGCCCGGAGAACGCCGCCCAGGCGGCCGGGGCGACCGCGGTGATCGCCGTCCCGGCGGCCACCAGGGCGAGGTGCGCGGCGATCAGGCGCCTGCGGTCGAGCATGTCGCCCAACGGCACCAGCAGCACCAGTCCGGCCAGGTAGCCGAGCTGCCCGGCGGCCACGAACCAGCCGAGCGAGTCGACCGGAACGTCCAGATCGCTCCCCATCGCGCCCAGCACCGGCTGCCCGGCGTAGACGCTCGCCACCGCCACCCCGCACACCGCCGCCAGCAGCAGCCTCGTCGTCCAGCGCACCGGCCCACCTCCGATTGGTTTCATTTTGAAACTCTGCGGAGCGTAGGTCAGAATGGTTTCATTACGCAACTCCTTGGAGGGGTGATGGCGCGCGACGAGACCGGCGGGCGGAGCCCCGCGTGGACGGACCCGGGCTGCCCGGTCGCCCGCACCGCCGACCTGGTCGGCGACCGGTGGAGCCTGCTCATCGTCCGCGACGCGATGGACGGCGCCCGCTCGTTCACCGACTTCCAGCAGCGCACCGGCATCGCCCGCAACATCCTCAGCGACCGGCTCCGCAAGCTCACCGCCCACGGACTGCTCACCCAGGTCGACGCCCCGTCGGGCAGGCGCCGCCTGTACGCGCTCACCGACGCGGGCAGGGACCTCTTCCCCGTGATCGTCACGCTGCGGCAATGGGGCGAGCGCCACGCCTTCGCAGCCGGCGAGGAGCACTCCGTCCTGGTCGACGGCGACGGCGCCCGAGTGCCCGACCTCCTGCCCGTGTCAGCGAACGGCTCGCCGCTGACAAGCGACACGACCTCGGTACGACGTCCCGGCTAGGCAGCGGAACGACTCGCTATCTCGCCTGCCCTCCGCAGGCCCGGGACGAGCTAGCCCGGGGCGTGGATCCACTTCGCGAGGGTCGGAAGGTAGCCCGGGGCGAGCACACCGTCCCGCCGCACCCGATGGTCGGCTCCCGGGAACACCTGCACCGTCAGCGACGCCCGATGATCGCGGTCGGCGTCACACGCGGCCTCGCTGAACAGCCGGACGCTGGCGGCGACGGGAACGACCTCGTCGGCACCGCCGAAGATCGCCAGGTGCGGGCAGCGCAGCCGAAGCGCGTCGGGCAGGGGATCGTGATCCTGCTTCCGCTTGAGGAACTCCCAGCCATCGGCGTCGACATCGGACCAGAAGGCGGCCAGGGCCGGGTGCCCCGCCTCGGCGACGATCCGAGTGGCCTCGGCGAAGCCGGCACCACGCCGGCCCGCTTCCACCAGCCGGTCGTAGCGCGCCACGACGGAGTCCACGTCACGCTCATGACGCGAGCCGGACGCTCCGGCAGCGGTGGTCAGCGCGTAACGTTCCTGTTCAGCCGGGGTGACACCAGGGCAGCTGTTGGTGACGACCCAGGACGGCGCGCCCCGGGCGGCCGCGCGCAAGGCCACCCAGCCGCCCTCACTATGGCCGAACAACCCGGCGGCCTCGTCAGGCACCTCCGGCTGGGCGCGCAGAAAGCCCAGCGCCGCCAGCGCGTCGGACGCCAGGTCGTCCATCGTCGCCGCGCACCACCGGCCCGACGACCGCCCCACCCCGCGCTTGTCGTAGCTCAGGACCGCGACCCCGGCCTCCAGCAGATACCGGCGGATCGGGCGAAAGGAGCCGTCGTTGTCCCGGTCGGACGGCCCCGAACCCCCGACAAGGACCACGCCCGCCACTGCTTCACCGCCCGGAACCCCGAGCAGGCCGGCCAATGTGACGCCCCCGGCTCCGAACCTGACCTCGCGCACACGCCACTCGCCCGGCATGCCCTCAGGCTAGGACGCCGGGCCGGTTCAAGGCCGTCTGCGAAGCGTCAGCGCACGGAGTCGGCCGCCACGCCCTGGCCGCCGATGGTGGGGCCCGCCGGCCAGAGCGCTGCGAGCTCCGTGGGCGTCAACGGGTCTCGGTAGGCGGCGTGGAGGACGGCCGTTCTGGTGGCCTGGTCTGCTCGGGCGAGGTTCGCGAACCAGTCGATCCCGGCGGGGTAGGCCCACAGGTAGGAGCGGAGTTGGGGGTCGGCTCCCCTGTCGGTGAGGACGTCTGCGATCGCGGCCTCGGTCGTCCAGGGCATGCGCGCACGGGCGCGCTCGGCCAGTTCGCCGATGCCGGCACCCCGGTTGAGGTCCACGTGCAGTTCGGCGCGTACAAGCTGGTTGTAGTGGTCGAACTTGGTGCGGGCGACCATCAGCTCGTCATCGGGGGCGATGAACAGGGGGAGCGCTTGCGCGAGCCCTTCGAGCAGGACCTGTTGCGGCGCGTGCACCGACATCAGACGCACCCAAGAGACCTCCTGGGCAGCGGCTCGCGCCGACCAACTGGCGCTCTGAAGGCCGTGGCCGAGCACCTCGTGCAGAGCGAACTGGCGAGCCGCGACCTTGGTGAAGCCGGCGCGCCGAAGGTTGAGGCGCAGCCGGACGTCGGCCCCGGAACCGTCCAGCCAGTACGCCCAGTAGGCGTCCACCTCGGCGGTCTCGATGGTGAGGTTGAACGGCGCCTCGCTACCTGTGGCCTGACGGACGGCGGCCTCGTAGTCCGCCGCGGCCTGCCTGATCGCGTCCGGCGCCTCGCCGGCCTCGATCGGCCCCTCGACCGCCCTCAGCTCCCGGACGGTCTCCGAACCCCACCCGACCCCGACGGCGCCGAGTGCCTGGCGGGCCTGGTCGCCGCGGTAGGCGACGTAGTCGTCCCGCCACCCGACAGCGACGCACCCTTGAGTGGCCCGCACATAGTCGCCCAGCGGCGGATGCTCCCCCAGCAGGGCGCCGAGATAGGCGAGATCGGCGGTCAGGCGCGCGGTGGGCCGGTCGGCGCCGGCCCCGACGGTGCGGACGCGCAGGTCGGACAGAGCCCGGTAGACCGCAAGACGGCTGGTCGCAGCCTCGACGGGCGCGGCGGTGGGCGCGCAGTCGAAGTCGATGACGGCCACCGGCCCGCGGTCGGCCTCGTAGGCGTGCCAGCCTCGCAGGACCGTCTCGATCTCGTCGCGCAGATCCACCCATCGCTCCCAGCACAGCGTCACGCCCGGCACCGGCGCGGCGGCGGCAACCTGCCGTCCTTGCCATCGGCTTCCCGACGAAACTATCCCCGGCCGGGTTCTCCGTCTCGCCGATCGCGCGTTCGACGCAACCCGGCCGGCCGCCGATCCACAGGCATCGCCAGGTTTCTCGAGGTGAACGGCACGGTCACGATCAGCAAGGGCGGTCGCGCGAACATTTCCCTCCCCGGCGGTGTCACATGGGCTGAGGGGCGGGGTCGTGGATCCGCCCCCCGGACGAAACCATCAAGAGTGGGCACATTTCAGGCCTTGCTATGTGTTTTCACTCAATGACGATGAGCGTCCGGCCGTATCCTCAACAGTGCGGGAACGTCGATGAGTGCTGGGCAGAACCCCTGGGGACCGTACGGCGGCGGACCGCAACCCCCCGCCCGGCCGCCGCAACCGCCGGGCCGCGGGATGCCGCCGGGCCCTTGGCAGTACGGCGGCGGCCCCCAACCGGGCCGGGCACCCCCGCCCGGACCGCCGCGCCCGCCGTCCCGCAGGCGGCGGCTGTTCCGGCTGCTCAACCCGGTCATCGCCGGACGCCAGGTGGCCAGGCCGACGCGCCCGGACCGGGTGGACGATCCGGCGGTGCGGAAGGTCCAGGTCCTGCGCGCGGTGGTCGGTCTCATCGCGGTGGTGTGGATCACGGTGGCGTACCGCGTCGCCTCGGACGCCCAGTCTCTGGCCTACCAGCGGGCGGACCAGATCGTGACGTCCGCGGCCCTGCTGCCGGCCACTTTCCCGATCGTCGTCGGCGCGTTCATCCTCGGAAGCCGCCCGCACCTCCGGGCCCTCCACCTGCGGCGGACGCTGAAGCCGCTCGGGTCGCTGCTGGCTCTGGGCGGCACGGTGCTGTTCTTCGTCGTGCTCACCTCCGTCATGCCGGAAGGCGGCCTCATCGGGGATGACGAGCAGCCGTCCCCGGCCGTCTACGCGAAGCTCCTCGTCATGGTCATCATCGCCCTCGTGGCGCTCTGGGCGATCGTGTTCGTGTTCTTCGGCGCCGCCGTCGCACTGGTGCACGTGTTCCGGACCGCCGACATCCACGAGGTCCTGCCCCCGATCATCGCGACCGTCCTGGTCTGGGAACTCGCGATCATGGACCTGTTCTCCCACGACTACGACGGCCTCCCGGTCCCGGCGCGGCTCGCGGTGATCCTCGGCGGCCCGCTGTCGGTCACGCTGGTGAGCCTCTGGGAACTCCGCCGCCTCAGAACCCGCCACCACCTCACCGTCCGCCGAGCACTGGGCCGCTGACCCCAGAGCGGCCTTGGCCCCGTCCGCACGCGACCGAAGCCCGGTTCGGACTCGCGACGCGACCTCCACGCGAGCCCGAACCGGTGTCTCCCGCCTTCGAGTGACGCCCCGGGCAACCGGTTGCGCGCGGGCTACTGTTGCTCGTCACCGCCATCGACGAACAATTCGCTGCCGGTGACGAAACTGCTCTGGCCCGAGGCGAGGAAGAGCACGGCGCCGGCGACCTCCTCGGGACGACCGGGCCGGCCGAGCGGAAGGGCACTGCCCAACTGCCGGACGAGCCCGTCGGCCGAGGCGGCGTCGGGCGCCAGGCCGCGCAGCCCCTCGGTGTCGATCGGCCCCGGCACGATCGCGTTCACCCGGACGCCCCGGTCGGCGAGCTCGACCGCCCAGGTGCGGGCGAACGACCGGATCGCGGCCTTGCTCGCCGCGTAGACCCCGAACGCCGCGGTGCCGCTGGTGGCCGCGGTCGAGCCGGCCAGGATGACCGACGCGCCCGGGTTGAGCAGCGGAAGAGCCTTCTGCACCGTGAACAGCGTGCCGCGCACGTTGATCGAGAACGTCTCGTCGAAATGCTCCGGGGTGACGTCGGCCAGGGTCGCGAACGTCCCGCCGCCGGCATTGGCGAACAGCACGTCGAGACCGCGCCCCTCCCCGCGGATCTGCGCATAGAGCTCGTCGAGGTCCTCGGCGCTCGACACATCCGCGCGAACTCCCCGGCCTCGATCACCGAGTGCCTTGACCGTCGCATCGAGTTCCGCCTGCCTGCGGCCGGTGACGAAGACGAACGCGCCCTCGTCCGCGAACCGCTGCGCCGTCGCCCTTCCGATGCCCGACGTGCCCCCGGTGACCAGGGCCACCTTGTTGTCCAGCTGTCCCATGACTACTCCTGTTCCAGATATCAGACCTGCGTGGAAAGCAGGACCTTGGTCCGCAGCCCACCGTTTTCCATGCCGCGGTGGACCTGCGCGGCGTCCATCAGCGGGGCGACGCTCTGCGAGCGCAGCGTCAGCCGCCCGGCGGCCAGCAGTTCCATGACGGCTTCCAACCGCGACGTGATGCGTGGCCCGTCCGGCCCGGACAGCCGGACGGCGAAGTCGGCGGCGTGCGGATCCGAAAGAGTGACCACCCGGCCAGGTCCGCCGGCCAGCTCGACCGCGGCACCGAGGACACCTGCACCGGAGACATCGATGACCGCGTCCACCGACGGCACGACGGCCCGGACGTTCGCCACCAGCTCGGGCCCGTAAGCCACCGGAGCGGCGCCCACACTCGCCACGAGGTCGAAATCGCCGGGACGGACCGCGGCGATCACCTCCGCCCCGCGCGCGACGGCGAGTTGGCTTGCGATCAGCCCGACCGACCCCGCCGCGCCGACGATCAGCACGGTCTCGCCCGCCGCGACGCCGACCTCGTCCACGACCCGTGCCGCCGCCTCCCCAGAGGCCGGCAGCGCCGCGGCCGCCTGGGCGCCGACCGACCGCGGAACCCGCACCCAGTAACGGGCCAGCACCTGCCCGGCGTAACCGCCGAGTTCGGGCAGGAAGACCGCGACCGCATCACCTGCCCGCACGTCGATCACCGAGGAGCCGACCGCGTCCACCACACCGGCCGCCTCGAACCCGAGCACCGAACCCGGACGGGCACCGAACGCGCCCTTCAGGCGGCCCGACCTGATGGCCAGGTCCGTCGGCCCGACCCCGGCGAACTCGACGTTCACGCGGATCTGCTCCGCCCCCGGCGGACCGATCTCGACCTCACCCGGAACCAGCCCGTCCGGGGAGCCGTAGTCGCTGAGCACGACTGCCTTAGTCACATCTACCTCCTTGATTTACGTGACATGTCACGCATCGCGGTTAACACGGCTCGTCACGCACTTGTTCCTGGAGATGCGGCATCGGCTAGCCTGAGCGCCGCGCCACGTAGAGGAGCCCGCATGCCGAACGACCTGGGGGACAGCGCGGACGAGCCGGCCCACAGCGGACTGACCGCCGAGCAGGAGGCGACCTGGTTCGCCTACATGCGGGTGGCGCTCCGGCTCAACTACGAGATCAATCGCGAGCTGCAGGCCGACGGCGGCCTCTCCCACCAGGACTTCCACGTCCTGAACGCCCTGGCCGACTCCGCCGACCAGCGGCTGCAGCTCAGCGACCTGGCGGTCCGCATCGGCTGGGAGCGGAGCCGGCTCTCCCACCAGGTGCTGCGCATGGAAGCACGCGGCCTGGTCGCGCGCCGCCCGTCGAGCACCGACGCCCGAGGGACCGACGCGGTCCTCACCTCACAGGGCCGGGACGCGCTGCGCCGGGCCACCCCGGGCCACGCCGCCCTGGTGAAGCAGATGTTCTTCGACGGCCTCGACCCGACCCTGCTCGGACCGCTCCACACCGCCCTGGACCAGATCCACGAACAGATCCTCGCCCACGGCACACTCCCGCGCCCCTCAGGCCACCAAACCCGCTGGACCACCACCAACAAGGCCTGACCCGCACAGAGACGCCCACACGCCCCCTACCAGGCACGGCACGCAAAAGGCCCCTTCCGAAACCGGAAGGGGCCTCTAAGCCATGTGCACCCGAAGGGATTCGAACCCCTAACCTTCTGATCCGTAGTCAGATGCTCTATCCGTTGAGCTACGGGTGCCTGCCGGAAGTACTGTACCGGCTCCGGGGACCTGACCGCGAATCGGTTCACGGATGCACGGAGCCCACACTGTGACTTGAGTCACGGAACCCTTGGTGGGGTAGCTACGCCAAAGGGGTGATTAGGGCGGGTGTGACCTGGGAGGGTGTAGCCCGTTCGCAAGCCCAACCCCCTGAAGGAGAATCCCCATGCGCATGTCCGCCACCAAGCTGGTCGGCGTCCTCGCCGTCGGTGGACTGATGCTCGGTTCCACGGGCTGTGGCGCGGTCGACGCCATCGCCGGCGGGAAGAAGAAGACTGCCTGCAAGAACATCGAGACCGAGCTGCGGAGCTTCTCCACCGGCGGCATGTCGATGACGACGCCGGGCGGCGCCTCGGCCACCGCGCAGAAGTTCTCGGACACGGCCTCCAAGGTGCGGTCCGAGGGCCAGAGCGCCGGCGGCGACGTCGAGACCGCCGCGACCGCGTTCGCGGGCGACCTGGACGAGACCGCCTCGATGCTGCGCCAGGTGCAGTCCGGCAGCACGACCCCGCGCCAGCCCGACCTGGCCGGCATGCGGCAGCACGGCAACGACCTCGCCGAGGCCTGCGGGTTCACCGGGTTCCGGCTCGGCGGCTGACGCCCGGCGCGACCCGCTCCCGCGGCCCCGGGAGCGCGGCGCCGGGACGTGTTTCCGACTATGCTGTCGGAGCCGAGGGTCAGGCTTTGCCGGTTGGCTCGCCGAACCGGTAACCTGTCCTGGGCCTGACGGCTCCTGGAGGATTCGCCTAGTCCGGTCTATGGCGCCGCACTGCTAATGCGGTTTGGGTGCAAGCCCATCCGGGGTTCAAATCCCCGATCCTCCGCCACACTGACCAGGGACTTCGTCCAAGATCGCGATCTTGAGCGAAGTCCCTGTCGCGTTCCAGATGTCCGTTTCTCCTGGCCTGGTGTGCACATGGTGTGCACGGGATGTCGTCGGAGCGCTTTCGTCGCCGGACGATGCGGGTGCTGACCGTCTCGGCTCTGACTACCCTGCGTGTTGGCCGCGCCGGTTGCGTCGGTCCGCAAGCGAGATCACGTTGGCGGCGTCAGGTGTGCTCTGCCGCGTCCGACGAGGGACGACCGCGGCCACCGCCTCGGCGGCTGCCCGGGACACCTCGGGAAGTACTGAGGTGTAGGTGTCGGCGGTGAAGGAGTGGCGGGCGTGGCCGAGAGTCTCGCTGATCACTTTCATGTTGACGTTGCCGAGCAGGGCGAGCGTCGCGGCTCCGTGCCGTAGGTCGTGGAAGCGGATCGGCGGCAGCGGCTCACCTCCCGTCGCCACCTGGACGGTGCGAACGGAGATCCGATGGTGACGAGCGATCCTGTCGATGGCCCAGCCCTCGACGGAGTGCTTGTCCTGGACGAGTCCGTACTTCTTGATCAGTTCCTCGAACCGCGTGGAGATCCACGGGGCACGCAGCCGTGCCCCGTCCTCGCGGGTGAAGACCCGTCCGGAGTCCACCCATACCTCGGGGCCAGCGGCGGATCTTTCTCGTTCCTGAACGGCCCGCCAGTCCAGCAGTACCGAGATAGTCGCCTCGTCCAGCGCCACGGTGCGCTCGCCGGCCTCGGATTTGGTGTCGTCGTATTCGTCGGCCTGGCTCTCGGAACCAGGACGTGTCTCGCGGACGGTCAGCGTGCCCGCGCCCTGGAGGTCGGTGTCCGCCCAGGCCAGTCCTGCGACCTCGGCTCGACGCAGCCCCCGGAAGGCGACCAGGTGGAAGAGGGCGTACAACCGCTCGTCCGCGATGAAGTCGAGGAAGGCGCCCGTCTGGGCGGGCGTCCAGACCATCACCGGTCCAGGGACCTTTCCGGTCTCCTGCCATCGCTGGACGCGTTCGGTCGTCCAGACGAGCGGCTTCGCCCGCCTTCCCCTGACGCGAGGTGTTTCTACGTGCGCGATCGGGTTCTCCCTCAGGCGCTTGGACTTCACCGCCCAGTTGAGCGCCGAGAGCAGAACCGCATGGATCTTCCTCACCCGCGTCGGGGAGATGGGCTTGGTCTGTTTGCGGCGGGGAGCCTCTCCGACCTTGAGCTGTCGCGTTGAGTACGCGCGGACTTCAAGCAGGCGCCGGAGCATCTCGCTCGGCTTCGCTCCCTCGGGGAGGGGGCGGTTGATCTGCATGATCGCCTCGTACAGGGCGATCACGTGCTTGTCCCTGAGGTCGACCAGCTTGAGGTGTCCCAGGCCGGGCGCCAGGTAGAGCTGGACGATCTCCGTGTAGTCCGCGAACGTCGAGGTGGACAGGCTCTCCTTCTTAGCCGGAAGCCAGATCGTCTCCAGGTACGCGCCCGTCTTCAGGCTCCGATCCAGCTGCCGTCCATGGATCTCGAACTTGGCCAGCTCTTCCGTGAGTGCCTGCTGCGCCGCCTTCTTGGTCTTGAATGGCCCGACGGTCGGCTGTCTTCGTCGGCCGCTGCTTCCTGCGGGGGCGTCGTAGCGCGCCCACCATGCTCCGTGGTCGCGGTTGACCAGCTTCGGGCATTTGCCCGCGGGGTACTTCTCGCCGGTCTCGGGATTACGGCAACCGCAACGCTTGTAGGTCGTACCTCGCATGTCTCCTCCTTCGGGAACGGTTCGTTCCGTGGTGGCGGGGGCTGCGAAACGGCTCTGCGGGAGCTCTCTATTCGCGAGGCCGTCTCCCAGTCGGACACCACTCGATTCGCGCCGAGCTCCTCGTCAATCTCGGTGAGCTTCAGGCGGGTGTAAGGGGCTTCGCAGAACGCTTCCTGCCGGGCAGCGAGGCCCTCGATCGCCTTCACGGGCAGGGGGTGACGGGAGGTCCCGGGGCACGGAAAGGAGGCAGTGGCGTTCTGCTGCTGCACGCTCACGGTGAGTCAACTACAGGCAGGTAGATCTTTTCAAGCAAAGCCTTGGTGGTTGAAAGCCGAGGTCAGACGCCCTGCACCGGGATGCCGAGCTTCGTCGCCATCCCGGCGCCGGGCGGTCTCTCTCCGGACTTGCCAGCCGCTCCTTGGTTCACTCGGAATCAGCGAGCCAGCCGACTCCTGAGGACTACGTGACGCCGAGCAGCTTGCGGAGTTCCGCGGTCGGCACGCGGTAGGTGGTGCCGACTCGGATGATGCGGCAGGGGAAGTCGCCACGCTTCGCTAGCTCGTAGGCGTACGTACGCGACAGGCCAAGTGCGCGAGCAGCAGTCATGATGCTGACGACCGTGGGGAGTGTGTCGAGGTCTTTGTGGTGCATGGTCTGCATTCGGATGCCTCCGTGTCTTGGTGTGTGGAGGTGGGGTGATGCTTCGCCATGGCGAACTTGTTAGCGGCGCGGGCGGCTTGGGCGGGTTGGTGCCGTGGGGTTGGGCGGTGCGGGGCGGCTGGATGTCGTGGATAGCAGCGGAGCCCACGGGTTGGGGAACGCGGCCATGGCAAGGCGCGCTTGCGAGGGCATGGCTGCCTCTGCGGGTGGACGTGGGACGTTGTCGGGGTCGGCGGGTCTTGCTGCGCGGACCTGCGAGGCGGCTCTTCGGGCGGCGTCGGCTTGCGCGTGGCGGCCCTGGAGTCGGCGGAGCTCGGCGATGGTGTCGAGCAGGGTGATG
Organism: Actinomadura sp. NPDC000929; assembly: GCF_040492065.1. Classification (NCBI taxonomy): domain Bacteria; kingdom Bacillati; phylum Actinomycetota; class Actinomycetes; order Streptosporangiales; family Thermomonosporaceae; genus Actinomadura; species Actinomadura sp. NPDC000929. The sequence continues at coordinate 23,067 of NZ_JBEUPA010000008.1, forward strand.
AGCCTGGAGACCAGCAGCATCATCGACACCGCCGTCCGGTCCTTGATGACGCCGGTTAGCGCGAGGAGCCGGGCCGTGGTGCGCAAGGCGTTGCCAGCAGGAGTCGGGCGAGGAAGACGCCCATAGGGTGCACGGGCAGCGCGGGCGTAGGTGTCGGCTGCGCGGCGGAGGTGGTGGTTCCCGGTTGCTTGGGCAGCCGCGTGAAGGGCATCGGACGCAGCCCAGCAGGCGTCCTGGCCTGCGTGTGGATTGGTAGCCAGGTCGCGCCGGAGATGAGCAGTGGCGTGGGCAGCGGCACGGGCGGCGTCGTCGTAGAACGCCTGCCGTTCCTCGGTCGTGAGGTCGTCGTCGACAGTTGGCGCGTGGTCGGCGGCGGGCGAGGCCCAGCGTTGCTGGAGCCGCGTGATTGAGAGGTCGTCTGCAAGGCGGCTTCCCGCGTGCCAGGTCGGTTCTTCGTCACCGTGGTCTGTGGGGAACGCGACGGCGTAGCCGGTGATCTGGCCAGGCGTGTGCTGGCTGTCGCGGACCTTGGCCAGGAGGCCGTAGTCCTGGAGGCGGCTGAGGAACTCGTTGGTCGTCCGGGCTTCGTCCGCGGCGCGGCGGACGGTCGTCCGCAGCACGGCCCGCTTCGTCCGCTCGGACAGGTGCCGTCCGTCCAGCGGACGGACGGCGGACGAGCCGCGGACCGAGCCGTCCGCGCCTGCCCAGCGGTGGCGGAGCTTGGGCAGTGTGAGGTCGGAGGCGAGCTTGCCTCCCCCGTACCAGACGGGCTGCCCGTCCGCGTTCACGTCGCCGGGTGCAGCCACGGCGTACCCGGTCAGTTCGCCGGCCGTCCGCTGGCTGAACCGCTGCCGCACCAGGACACCGTCGGCCTGGAGGCGCTCGAAGAACTCGCTCTCGCTGCAGGCGCCGGCGACCGCCGTCTGGACCTTGCGACGCAGGACGGTACGGGCTGGCACCGGCTGACCACGGCGGACGGCCTTCTCTGTTTCACCGCGTTTGGGACGGCGGGCGGCTGTCCGGTCCGCTGGCGCCGTGGAACGCAGACCGAACAGCTCCTCCACCGCCCGGCACGCGTTGCGGACCCGGTACCCGTCGTTCCATACCTCTGGACGGACGCCGTCCGGCCGCGCCAACGTTGCAACGATGTGGACGTGGTCGTCGGCGTGGCGGACGGCGATCCAGCGAACGGAGTCCACGTCCCCCGTCGGCGCCAAGCCGGTCCGGCTCATGATCTCGGCCGCGATCTGCGCCCATTGCCCATCGGTGAGGACCGGGTCTTCAGGAGCGGCCCGGACCGCGCAGTGCCAGACGGGCTTTCGGTAGTTCCGTTCACCGAGCAACGCCAGCGGCTGTGTCAGCAGGCCCTCCAAATGACGAAAGTCGCGGCGACCATTAGGCCCTACCCCCGGCTCCAGATCGGCCGCGTCCTCGAAGCCCGCCACGATGTGCGGGTTGTGATGTTCGCCGTTGGTGCCCGGGCCGTAGAGGTAGCGCAGCAACCCCTGGACCCGGACGCCCCGCAAGACCTTCCCGATCACGACGCAACGCTCAAAGAGCGATCACGGCAGCCGCCTTCTCAACTCCTCGGCCAGGTCGTCCAGCTTGCGGACCGTCTGCGCGGCGGCGCGGGCATACCACTGGATCGTCGACGACACCTCCCCCGAATTCAGCGCGGCGACCGCCTGGTTGAGATTGACGCCGATCCGCTGCGCTTGCCCACGCGCCTGCATGACGGCCTGCAGTACCTCGCGCATCTCGTTGTGCTCTGCTCGCGGCGTCCCGCTCGCAGCGGCCAGCAGCGTCAGCGCTGCCCAGGCCGCGGTCGCCAGTCGCTCACGCTCGGCGGCTCTCGACACCGCCGCGTGCTCGTCGTCCGACAACAGGATGTACAACACCCGCCTCCGCTTCGACTCGCCATGAGCTCGGCGGTTGCGTCGCCTCGCCATGCTCGACGAGGACTCGCCACGCCCGTCTTCGACCATCAGCCTCCTGACCTGGGATCGCGCCCGATCCCTCTCCCACTGCGGACCGCGCCCGGTCCGCGCCCGATAACGCTTGCGTTTTCCATTTCTTGCCCTGCGCTCTGCGCCAGCGGGACCAAGGGCGCAGGGCGCAGCGTTGGCGCCCAGCTTCTCTCATCGCATGCGAAACGACAACTTCAAGCATCGGTGTGTCGTACTGACGCTTAAAATCAACACACCGAGAGGCGGATGCGTATAGCTCGCCCGGCCGGGGCGGTACGGCACACAGGGCTGAGATCCGATTCGGTGTGCCGACTTCGGGATAACGATTTGCGACCGTGAGCCGATCAGTGCGGGCGATCGTCAACGTCGCCTGCGGCTGTTGGAAAAGCTGGGCTGGTCATACCTTCGGGCGTTATGTTCAGGTTGTGACGGCTATCTGGAGAACCGATCAAAGCGGAAAGTGGCGCCTTCTCACGCCGAGCGGCTATCCAGCTGAGGCAGCGTTGCACGACCTCGTCGAGCAGAGTCCACAGATTCTGCCGCTGGCCGGCTCTCCGCGGATCACGGTGCTGGGGCGCGAAGTACGGCTGGGCGGCGGATATGCCGATCTTGTGGCTGTGGAGCCATCCGGGCAGATGGTGATCGTGGAGGTGAAGCTGGCCGGGAACTCTGAGGCTCGCCGCGCGGTGGTGGCCCAGGTCCTCTCGTACGCTGCATACCTCCAGGGTCTTGATGCCGGCCAGCTTGAGTCGCAGGTCCTGGCGTCCCACCTGAACCAGCGCGGATTCAAAACGGTAGTGAGCGCTGTCGAGGCAGATGATCAGGAGCACTCCGTGGATCCGCAGGCGTTCACCGAAGGACTCGCGCAAAGCCTGGCGGAGGGCAGTTTCCGGTTGGTCGTCGTCCTCGACAGCGTTCCGGATGAGTTGGCGCAGATCGTCGGCTATCTGGAATCGGTGACCCAAGGGATCGTCATCGATCTCGTCACCGTCTCGGTCTACGACGTGAACGGCGGGCAGGTCCTCGTGCCCCAGCGCGTTGAACCCGCACGACGGGACCGGGAGCTGTCCACGGCCGAGGTGACCGAGCGACAGCGCACGGTCCTAGGCTCCGAGGAGTTCCGCGCGGTCATCGCGGACGCGCCAGCCGACAAACGGGAGCTGCTCGAAAGGCTCACCCGGTGGGCAGAGGCACTGCAGCGAGACCGGCTGGTAGACCTGTCCACCTACCAGGGAAAAGCAGGGATCACCACGCTGCTCCCTCGCCTACCTGGCGATGCGGGCCTGGTGACCATCTATAAGGACACCAAATCGGTCTACCTGCAGTTCTGGCGAGGCGTGTTCGAGCGACGGGCACCCCATTCGATCCCACTCGTCGAAACGGCTCTACAGGCCACGCTGAAGCGGGGCAACGTCACCCACGAGGTCTCCGACGACCTCTTGGAGGCCCTCACCAATGCTTATAGAGAGGCAGCAGGATGAGCGGCCCATCCGAGGACGAATCTCTCTCGCGCTCTACGCACTCTAGAGGACCTGCTAATTCGCCTCGAAATCGTCCGCCGAATCCTTTCCGTCTGGCTCGCTGGCGAATTTGGTCAACCGAGGGGGCAGGGGCAGATCATACTTCTCAGCAAGGAAGAGGGTCTGAGCGTAGAGACGAGCCTGCTTCGCAACGTCCCCAATGACCCAGGCGTTGGTTCCAGCCGACGTCACGATCGAGACGACGGGAATACCTTTCGCTACTTTGTCGACAGGAACACGGGAGCTGCTGCTCCACTGCTTCATCAGCTTCTCGAGAGCCGCGAGGAGCTTATGGTCGTCACGGAGTTTGGCGCTCCACTTCTTACGGCCCTTGGCAGCCGCCGCCGCGAGATTCGCACTGCGGTTTGTGGACGCCTTTGGAATCTGCTCGCCAAAAGACCGAGCTACCATCCGCTCCACGACGTGCTGAAGTTCCGGGTCAGTCGCGTCAAAACCGTATGCGTAGCAGACGCGGGTTGCAATCGCCGTTGTGAGCACCTGCATGACGACGATGTCCGCTGAGATCGCCGCTGCCCCACCCGCGATCGGAACGAGAGCGAGGGCGCCAAGCGTGGCTCCCTCAGCAGCTCCAAGGGAGCGCCATTTCAGTACTAGGTTCCGGACGACCTCATCGAGTTCTGCGAGGTCCAGACTACGAAGGTCGTCAACTGAAGACACATCGCGACCACGGCTCCGATGGAAGTCGATGACCTTCTGCGGATCGGTGAGCTCCACTGCCCAATCGTTGACCAGGTCGACCAACCGGATAGCACCCTCTACCGCTGGAGCGAGCACCGTGTCGGCTGCACGCTCGCCGAAAGCCTTGACGGAATCTGGTGTAGCTTCCGCTACTGCGTTTCCCGCACGGCCCAAGGCATCTTTCGTCTTCGACCCAGCGGCCTCGATGGCGACTCGAGCCTTCGCAGGCAACAACTGGCGTCGATCGGCCTTGCGCTGCCAGTGGGTTTCGAGCGCCGTCCAGATGCGCGCTTCGTACGGGGACATTTGCGGGACCCTCGGTCCCGTTGCCGAGTCGCCGTCCGCGTCCGGTGTCGGATCGTCAGCGAGAGGGGAGTCAGATGTGGTGCTGTGGCCGTAGGTCTCGGGCTCGGAGATCTCCATCGAGTCCAAAGGGTCCTGCATGTGATCTCCTTACCGTGGGGGGTGCCGCGCCGGACATCGTCGGTGGGCATTGGCGAAGACTACGGCACGGCGTGCCGCCATCTCCTGATCGAAGTACGGAACCTGGAGGCTCGTCGAGAGCGTTGAAAATGATCCACATGAGTAGAGAGAGGACCCCGAGGGCCTCAAGTTCTAACGCCGTCAGGGCTAATTCGGCAGCTGGTGTACGTGGCACCGGCCGACGGGTAGTTCCTTGGCCGCACTGCGGATCACGTGCTTGTGGTGCGTGAACACGATGACCTGAAAACGGTCCGCCAGGCCGTCGAGCACTCGCAGCGCCGCCTCGGTACGCGCCTCGTCGAATGTCATGAAGATGTCGTCGATGGCGATCGGGAGGGTGTTGCCGTCCGCGGCATGGCGGCCAAGTGTGGCCAGGCGCAGGGCCAGGTAAAGCTGGTCGCGCGTGCCTTCACTGAGGGCAGCGGGCGCCAGCAGCGTTCCCGTGGACGACTTGGCCAGGATGGTGGGGCGCTCTTCGTCGGACAGTTCAAGACCCGAATAGCGGCCGAGGCTCAACTTGGCGAACATCTCTGAGGCCTCCGCCAGGACGGGTTCCTGATCGCTGTTCCGATAGTCCTCCATGCAGGTCCGGATGGCGATCCGCGCGGCCTCCAGCCGCAGGAACTCCTCGGCGTCCTCGGCCAATTCGGCGCAGATCGCGGCGATGTCGGCGGTGGCGCGGGCTGCGTCCCCGCTGCCGTTGAGCCTGCCGAGCGCGTCCCGTCGCGTCGTCCGCTGCTCCAACCAGTCGTCTTTGGTCGCTTCGAGCTCCTCGATCTGGTGGTCGAGTTCGGCCAGCTCGCCGGTCAGTTCATCGGTGGACGTCTCCTCCGCTTGCCGGCGGAGTTGGATAAGACTCGACCCGGCCGGCAGGGCCCGCTGGATCTTCGCCAGGGCGGTGGACTTCTCCCTCAGGTCGCGGGCGCGTGCCACCGCGTCCTCCGCCTCGCTGGGCGAGGACACGCCGAGGCGTGCGCAGAAGTCCTGCAGGCGGCTGTCGATTCCCTTGAGTTCGAGTTCGGCTTCTTCGATCTGCTTGACGAGCCCCGACTTGTGGTCGAGCAGGCCGCGACGCTTCTGGTCATCCTCCCGCTGCTGCTGCAGGTCCTGCCCAAGGGTGTCGATGACCTGCTGCCAGCCGATGGAGGACGCCGGCAGATTCCGCCCGCAGGAGTGAAGGGTGTCCTGCAACAGCCGCTCGAATTCGGAGATCCGCTGTTCGGCCTGCCGGAGGTCGTCCTCGGTCGCGGCGACGGCGTCGACTTCGGTCGCTACCTGGAACAGGGCGTCCAGCTCGGTCAAGGCGGTGTCGAAGTCTCGGTCGGCGGGCAGGCCGGCGGTGCCGAGAAACTGCTGCCACTGCTTCCCGTGGTCGGTCACGTCCCTCTCGGCGTCGGCCTCGGCGGCCTCCGCCTCGGCGAGTTCGATCTCGGCGTTGTCGAGGTCGCGCCGCGCCGCCGTCCGTGCCGCGGCGCTCGCGTCGTGCTCATCGATCCGGGCGCGGGCCGTGCGAAGGACCTCGGTGAACAGCGCGGCAGCGCGGGCGTTGCCGGCGGTTGCCGGTGCGTCGTCGAATCGCAGCAGTTCCTTGAGCCGAGCCGTGTGGGCGGAGATGCGGTCACGCTGCTCGTGGAGGTCAATACGGGAGTCCTCGAGGTCCCGGGCTTCGTTTTCGAGCCTTCCGAAGGTGTCCAGGACGCCCGCTCCTCGGTCGGGCTCGGGGGTCACACCGGGAAAGCCCTTCCACAGGACGTCCCAGACCTGGCAAGCCTGCGCCAAGTTGGTCTGCGCCTCTTCCACCGCCGCCTGAAGTTCGGGGATGGCGGATTCCAGTTCGGCGATTTCACGTTCGGTTTCGGCCCTCTTGTTGACCTCCTCCGCGTGCCGCAGCATCTGGTCGACGGTGGTGTCGGCTCGCTGAACGGCCTCCCGGAGGGAGCTTTCGGCACTGGGGTCGTCCCGGAACCGGGTGATGAGTCCGTCCCGCAACCTTCGCTGGTCACGGAGCTCGTCGCGGGTCGGCGGGGACTCGTCTGTGACGAGGCGCTCAAGTTCCTTTCTGCCCTTGGCCAGCTGCCGCTGAGCTTGATCGAGTTCTGCGGCGCGTTCGCGAAGCCCCTTGTCGAGTTCGCGGTAGTCGGCCTCGGCTGTGGTGACTGTTCTGATGTCGGGGAGTCGAAGGTTCAGGACGTCGGCGGGTGTCAGCTCGGGCAGTTCCAGCTGGTTCAGCGTCTGCTGGAACCGCCCCGCAAGCTTCTTCTCCGTGGCCTGGAGGTCCGCCACCTTGTCCGGCAGTTCGTGAGGGGCTGCGGCGTGCGCGTTCTTCAGCTGCGTGACATCCTCGGCCGCCGGGAGGGAAATGAGCTGCTTGCCGAGCCGCTCTCTCTTCTCCCGGTGCCGCTTGACCTCATCCCGGGCGCGGCCAAGGGCGTCTTGGCGCTTGCGGCCCTCGTCCCTCAGGCTTTGGGCCGTCGCGCGGAGGGCGGCGGGGAGCCGGTAGAGGTTCTCATCGGCCACGGTCGCATGCGGATGGACGGTGCGCAGCCGCGCTTCGGCGCCGACTCGCATGCGCGCGGCCTCTCTGGACGATTCGTCCCGCCGCGTCACAGCCTCGAGTACCGCCGTGACGTCCTTCGAGAGTCGGCCGATCGCGGCAGCGTGCGGGAGGAGGGAGCCGTCGTCGCCTATCTCGGCGAGCTGCTGATCGATGTTCTCGAGGAACGGCGCGTTCTTCGCGCGCACCGCGTTGTGGTTGCTCTGCTCCGTCAAGAGGTCGCCGAGCTGTTCACGGATGTCGTCGGGGGCGGACGGCCCCTGCGCGGCGATCTCCGCGATTCGCTCTTCCAGGTCGAGCTGCTCGTCCAGGAGGGGAAGCATCCCGAGGAGTTGCCGCTTGGCCTCCCGGAGCGCCTGTTTGTCCTTCAGCTCCTTCTCGTTCGCCGCGAACTGGTTTTCGGCCTCGGACGCGGCCTCTTCGGCGCCCCGGTACTGCTCGGGTCGCAGCGTGGCTTCGCGGGCCTCATGCCGCGCGTCTTTCAGGCGGTTCAGTGCGACATTGATCCTGGGGGTCGTCCTCCCTCGAGCCAGGAACAGTTTGCGTTGACGGTTCTCGATCGCCTCCAGAACGGCTTTCAGGCGCATGCCCGATCGTGCGGCGGCGAGCAATTGCGCCATGTCCCCCTCGCCGGAGGCGAGCAGTGCCCCGCCTCTACGCAGTTCGTCGCTGTTCAGGGCGAACTCGGTGGTGAAGGTGTCGCGGTCGATGCCACCGAGGAACGGGGCGAGCTCCTCCTGCCCGAGCGGACTTCCGTCACCGTCCAGCAGCACGTCCTTCCGTTTCTTCTGGCGGACGATCTCCAGGGCCACTCCGCCGGACTTCGAGAGCCGGGCGCCGAGCCGCGTCCGGCCGCCGTGCCGGAACGCGTACGGGGTGGCGTGGTCGATGCCGTAGAGCAGCCGGGCCAAGGCGCTGAGGGCGGTGGATTTCCCGGCTTCGTTGGGGCCGTGGACCAGGTGGACGCCGGGAGCACCCAGGTCCTCCAGGCTGTGGCCGTCGAAGGCCCCGTAGGCGATGAGGTCAAGGCGGTCGATGCGCATTCCGGTCACCGTGCTTCCTGCAAGAGGGACTCCACGAGCTGGTAGGCGTCGTCGGCCAGGTTCCTCACCCATGCCGGATCATCCGGGGTGATGCCGTCCGGCCCTTTGGCCTCGGAAGGAATCACCCCGGCGAGCGGATGGCGAGAAAGCTCGGCGGTGAGGCCCTCCGGGTCGGCACCAAGGGCTTTGAGCACCCGGCGAACGTCGGCCAGGACTCCAGCCGCGTCGACGCCGGAGTCCCCGAGGTCCTCACCGGTCGTTTTGAGATCGAGCTTCTCCAGCCACAGGTGCGGGTGGTGCCCGGCCGCCGCCCGGAGCTGGTTGAGCATCTGTTCGCGGTCCCTCCACATCGCGGTGTGGGCGGATGTGGCACCGGTCAGGGCGACGCGGACGGCCGTCAGCCGTTCCTCTGGGATGGCCTGGAAGCGTCGCTGGACGGCGCCGAGGACGCGGTCGACGTCGTCGAGACCGGTCACGTCCACGTCGAGGCGTTCCCAGCGGGCGGTGTCCAGGTCGTGGTGTTCCACGGCGCGGACGCGGAGGTCAGTGTCGTCGACGGTGACGACGGTGCACCCTTTCGGGCCGGTCTCACGGGCGTGGCGTCCCTGAATGTTGCCTGGGTAGACGATCCACGGTTCCTGGGCGACGATCTGCCGGGTGTGGATGTGGCCGAGCGCCCAGTAGTCGTAGCCACACGCCTCGAGGTCCGCGATCGTGCAGGGCGCGTACCGCTTGTGCTCGGTGTATCCGCCCTCTAGGCCGGTGTGCAGCAGCCCGATGTTGAACAGGCCGTCGTCGCGCACCGGATACCCGGTGGCGAGGTTGTCGCGTAGGTCCCATTCGGCGAAGCCCTGGCCGTGGACGGCGAGGCCGATCCTCTCGTCCCGGACGGTCTCGGGCACGTCCGTCGAGAAGACGTGCACGTTGTCCGGGAGCTTGAGGTCCTTCATTGTGCGGTTCTGCGCGTCATGGTTGCCCGAGACCATGTAGACGCCGATGCCGGCCTGGCGGAGACGTGACATCTGGCGGCTGAAGAACAGGCCGGTGTGGTAGTCCGTCCAACCGCCGTCGTACACGTCCCCTGCGAGCAGGACGGCGTCCACGGACAGGTCAGTCGCGAGCCGGACGAGGTTTTCGAGGGCTCTCCGAGTCGCCAGCCTCAGGTCGTCCTCCGGAGCTCCTTCGTAGCGAGACAGGCCCCGCAGTGGACTGTCGATGTGAAGATCGGCGGCATGCAGGATCTTCATGCTCTCCCTTTTCATGTGAGGTCGGCACCGATGCGGGGATGGCCCTGGAACTCCAGTGACCTGCGAAACGGTAGCCGCGTGTTGCGACTTATCTGGTTAAAGAGACGAAACAGCGCACGTGGTGACCGGGTTGGGCCATGAAGCGGCGTCTCGCATCCCGAACCGCCTTTTCCTTTGGCCCCGTCCCTGATCAGGCGACCTGGGCTCGCGCAGCCTCGGAGAACAGCGGGTTGGTCATGGCGACGATCTTGGGGCGGAAGGCTCCCTTCGCGCAGACCAGGCCGGTGGCCTTCTCGCCGGGGGCGAGCTCCGTGGTGTCGATCTGGCCCTCGTACTCGCCGAGGGCGGAGCTGCTGTCGTGCTTGGTGTTCTTGGTGTCGGTGATGGAGAAGTAGAGCGGGTTGACCTCGAGCTGCTTCTTGGTCTGGTTGGTGACGGTGACCTTGACGCAGGACAGGGCGCCGCCGTCGCTCAGGACGCTCTTGCTCGCGCGCGCCCGCTTGGCGGTGAGCTTGATCGGGAAGGCCTTGGCCTTGCCCTTGGACGCGGCGCCGCTCTTGCCCGCCGACTTGCCCGGGTCGGCCGACTGGACGGCGACCGGGTCCTCTTCGAGGTTGCAGCCGGCGGTGAGGACGGCGACCGCGGCGAGGCCGAGGATGATCTTGCGCATGGGGCGCTCCTTTGTGTCCGGGCGCGTTCTGCACGGCGCCCTGGGATGGGGTTCGTGTTGGCGGGGCGCCGCCGCCCGCTTAGGGGTAGGGCTGGTCAAGCGGACGGCGGCGCGTCTTCGGGGAGCGGAGGCCGCGGCGCGCTTCCGCATGAGCTGGTCAGCCCTCGGCGACCGCGAGGAGCTCGTAGAACTCCTCGGCGTCGATGACCGTGATGTCGTGACCGGAGTCGCGGAGCCGCTCGGCCTTGGCGAGCTTGCCGGTCTTCTTCGCCCCGGGGGCGAGCTGGTAGGGCTCGATGCCGCCGACCACCAGCAGGTCGACGAACTTGGTGACGTGGGGGACGGTCCAGGCTCCGAAGGCGGCGATCCGTTCGGCGGCCGCCGTCCTCGTCATCCCTGGCAGTGATCCGGTGAGGCAGACGGTGAGTCCGTAGAACGGGTTGTCCGGGTCGGCGTTGGGCTCGGCATCCGGGTACGGCTCGCGCCGCGTGGCTCCCCGGTACTTGCACCCCCGGCGGACGCCGCCGCGGTAGGAGCCCATCTGGATCCGCTGGACGGCAAGGAGGTCGTCAAGGGTGGCCGTCCCCTGCCGTCTCAGCGCGGCGAGCATCACCTGGGCCGCCGCCCGCGCGTCATCGCCGGCGTCGTGGTGGTGCGGCAGTTCGATGCCCAGGGCGTCGGCGAGCACCGGGAGCTTGTAGGCGAGCAGGCCGGTCCAGGTCCGTCTTGCGACCACGAGCGTGCAGGCGAACCGCAGGTCCGGGACGCGAAGGCCGCTCGCCTCGCACGTGTCGGCGAGGACCCCGATGTCGAAGGCGGCGTTGTGCGCCACGAAGGGCGTATCGCCGACGAACCGAACGATGTGCTCCAGCGTCTCCGACCAGCCGGGAGCGTCTCTGACGCGGTCCGCCGTGATGCCGTGGATTCCGACGTTGAAGGCGTCGAAGAGGTCGTGCCCGTCGGGGGGTCTGATCAGCGATGACCACTCCTCGACGATCCGCCCTCCCTTCACCTTGACCAGTCCGACCGAGCACGGGCTTGCCCGCCGGGCGTTCGCCGTTTCGAAGTCGATCGCCACCCAACTCGTCATCCTCGCTCCTAGCGTCGAGCGGTTGAAAGCATGACTATGAGAGCACGACGTGAAAGCACTGTCAAACAGCTTTGCATCATTGGATGCTGTACAGTTGGGCTGCTCCCGAAAGCTGACGAGGAAGTTCTGATGGCATCGCAGAGCGAGCAACTGACCGCCGCCGAGATCTCTCGGCTCGCCGGGGTGACGCGGGCGACCGTGAGCAACTGGCGCCGGCGCCACCCCGACTTTCCGCAGCCCAGCGGGGGGACGGAGGCCAGCCCCAGCTACGACCGGGCGCAGATCGAGGCGTGGCTCGACGCGCGAGGCCGCCTTCCCGCGCGCTCGTCCAGGGACGACCTGCGGGCGCACCTGCACGGGCGCCCGCCGCGTGAAGCCGAGGCCGTGGCCCTTTTCACGGCACACCTGGCCGGACTGGACACCAAGAAGCGCGCTGAAGCCGCGGCCCTGGACGACAGCGCACTGATCGCGCTGTACGCGGAAGCGCTCTCGTCGACCGGAGCCGGTCAAGCGGGCCTTGCGGACGTCCCCGCGCAGCTCCTGCGCTCGGCGGCGAAGGTGGCGCACGAGGAAGGCCCGCTTGCCGTCTTCGACGTCCTCGACGATCAGACCGAAGGACCGGTCGGCATCCGCGGGACGCATCCGACGTCGGAGGCGCTCGCCGACCTGATGGCCGGGCTGGCGACGTCCGAAGGCCAGCGGGTCCGCAGCGTTCTCGACCCGGCCTGCGGGGGCGGGCGCCTCCTCGCCGCGGCCGCGGCCGCCCTCAAGCCCGGCGCGAGCGTGAACGGCCAGGAGTACCGCCCTGTCACAGCGGCCCAAGCGAAGACCCGGCTGGCCGAGACGGTGCCCAAGGCTTCCGTGGACGTCAGGACCGGGGACAGCCTGCGCAACGACGCCTTCCCCGACCTGCTTGTGGACGCCGTCGTGTGCAACCCGCCCTACGGCGATCGCGACTGGGGGCACGACGAACTCGCGCTCGACACGCGATGGGCCTACGGCGTCCCACCACGCTCGGAACCGGAACTCGCCTGGATCCAGCACGCATTGGCGCATCTGGCCGAGGGCGGCCGCGCCGTGCTGCTGCTCCCGCCGGCGACCGCGTCACGCTCGTCCGGCCGCCGCATCCGGGTCGAACTGCTGCGGCAGGGGGCACTGTGCGGGATCATCGCGCTCCCGCCGGGCCTCGCCGTACCGCACCACATCGGGCTTCACCTGTGGATCCTGCGACGCCCCGAAGCCGGCCGCTCCGGCCCGGACCAGGTCCTGCTGATGGATGCCTCCGACGAGGCCGCCGCCACGGAGGAGCCGTCCAGCCAAGGCAGGGCGCCGGACACGGGCAAGCTCCGCAAGACGATCCTCAGCACGTGGGAGGCGTTCACCGCGCCGACAGAGTTCACCGAGATCCCGGGGACCGCCCGCGCAGTGGCGACGATCGACCTCCTGGACGATCTCGTCGATCTCTCACCGGCACGGCACGTCCGCACGGCGCCGATGGTCACTCCGGACGCGGCCCTGCGCGACGTCCTCAAGCTCACCGAACGACTCAAGACGGGCGTGGCCGCGCTGGCCAAAGCGAGCGAGATCGGGCCGCTGGCCTCGGCCGGGGAAGCGAGCCGCACCTGGCGCAGCGCCACGATCGCCGACCTCGCCCGCGGTGGCGCGCTCGCCGTCCATCGGGGGGTGCGGGCCTCCTCGGCCGACACCCCGCCCACAGACCTCGCGGCCCGTCCCGTGCTCCGGGCCCGTGACCTGCTCGACGGCACGCGGGCCAGCGGCGACGCCCGCGAGACGCCCCTGGCCGACCCGTTCGTCATCGAGGCGGGAGACGTCCTGGTCACTCAGGTCGTCGGCCCCCAGGGCGTCGCGACACGGGTGGCCGGAGACGACGACGCCGGATGCCTGCTCGGCAGCGGCGTGTTCCTGCTCCGGCCCGACCCGGCACGTCTCGATCCGTGGTTCCTCGCCGGGTTCGTCAGCGCACCCGACAACGTCAACCAGGCGACCACCGGCTCCTCCACGCACCAACTCGTGGCGTCCCGCCTGCGCGTCCCTCTGCTCCCGCTGGACGAGCAGACCGCTTATGGCCAGGCGTTCCGAAATGTCCACGAGCTCAGGAGGTGCGCGCAAAGCGCTGCGACGTGCGCGAACGAGATGGCTGAGCTCATAGCCACCACCCTCAGCGGCGGAGCGCTGCTGCCCCATGGACCCGAGTTGCCATGAGGGCCAGCACCACGCGGCTCTGGTGAACCAGACTTGATAGCCCTTGGCCCCACGGTCCGCCACACCAAGAAGGGAACCCCTTGAACCCGAGCAAGCACACCGAACTGGTGAACCACGCCTGGTCGGTCGCCGACCTTCTGCGCGGCGACTTTAGGCAGTCGGAGTACGGAAGGGTCATCCTGCCGTTCACCGTGCTTCGCAGGCTGGAGACCGTCCTGGAGCCGACCCGGGCGGCCGTCCAGGAGACGGTCGAGCGGTTCAAGGGCAAGGACATGGACACCGACCGGTTCCTCCGCCGCGCATCGGGCCAGTCCTTCTACAACACCACCGGCTACACCCTCGAGAAGATCGCCAACGACCCGGAGCACGCGGCGACGAACCTCGCCAAGTACATCGCGGGCTTCTCCCCGAACGCGCGTGAGGTGCTGGAGAAGTACGAGTTCGCCCAGCAGATCAAGCGGCTGGACGGCGCGAACCTGCTCTACAAGGTCGTCGGACGCTTCGCCGACCTGGACGTCCGGCCCGAGGTCGTGTCCAACCACCAGATGGGCTACTTCTTCGAGGACCTCATCCGGCGCTTCTCCGAGCTCTCCAACGAGACGGCCGGTGAGCACTTCACGCCGCGCGAGGTCATCAAGCTGATGGTCAACCTGCTGGTGGCGCCGGACGCCGACGCACTCAGCGTCCCCGGCGTCGTGCGCAAGGTGCTGGACCCGGCCTGCGGCACCGGCGGGATGCTCAGCACGACCCAGGAGTACATCACCTCCCTCAACCCGGACGCGACCGTCGAGGTCTACGGGCAGGAACTCAACCCCGAGTCGTGGGCCATCTGCCGGTCCGACCTGATGATCAAGGGCCAGGACCCGGACCACATCGCGTTCGGCAACTCCTTCAGCGACGACGGCCACCGCACCGCCAAGTTCGACTACCTGCTAGCGAACCCGCCGTTCGGCGTCGAGTGGAAGAAGGTCAAGGAGGAGGTCGAGCACGAGCACGAGACGCTCGGCGAGTCCGGACGCTTCGGGGCCGGGCTCCCGCGCATCAACGACGGCTCGTTCCTCTTCCTCCAGCACATGATCTCGAAGATGAAGCCGCGGGAGGCCGGCGGCAGCCGCGTCGCGATCGTCTTCAACGGCTCCCCGCTGTTCACCGGCGCCGCCGAGTCCGGCGAGTCCAAGATCCGCCAGTGGATCATCGAGAACGACTGGCTGGAGGCGATCGTCGCCCTGCCCGACCAGCTGTTCTACAACACCGGCATCTCGACGTACTTCTGGATCGTCACCAACCGCAAGCACGCCGACCACGAGGGCAGGGTCATCCTGCTGGACGCCCGGGACTACTGGCAGAAGATGCGCAAGTCCCTCGGCGACAAGCGCAAGGAGATCGGCGACGGCCAGGACGGACGTCCCGACCACATCGCCGAGATCACCCAGCTCTACAGCGACGCCCTGGAGGTCGCCGACGACCCCGAGCACCCGCTGCACGGCAAGGTGAAGGTCTTCCGCAACCAGGACTTCGGCTACCACCGCATCACCGTCGAACGCCCGCTCAAGCTCCGCTTCGCGCTGACCGACGAGACCCTCGCGGCGCTTGAGGCGACGAAGCAGGTCCAGAAGCTCGGCTACGCGGAAGCCTTCATCAATGCGGTCCGCCCGCTCCTCGGCACCACCTGGCCGACCAAGGCGGAGATGCTGAACGCCCTCATGGGCGCCGTCGTGGACGCTGGCCTCCAGTGGCCACCCGGCGCGCCGTTCGCCAAGGCCGTACGCGACGCCATCGGTGTCCGCGACCCCGAAGGCGAAGTGCAGGTGGTGCGCAAGGGCGTCATCGAACCCGACACCGACCTCCGCGACTACGAGAACGTCCCGCTGGACGAGGACGTCGAGGAGTACCTCAAGCGCGAGGTCCTCCCGCACGTCCCCGACGCCTGGATCGACCACTCCAAAACCAAGATCGGCTACGAGATCCCTTTCACCCGCCACTTCTACGTCTACACCCCCCCACGCCCCCTGTCGGAGATCGACGCAGAGCTCAAGACCCTCGAAGCCGAGATCCAGACCTTGCTCAGTGAGGTGACTGAATGACCTCGATCGTGGGAATCGGCAGCATTCCTGAATCATGGCCCGTACAACGCGCCAAGTGGTTGATGAATCGCGAACGCCGTTCGATCAATAGCAGCGATCGGGTTGTAACTGCGTTTCGCGATGGTACAGTGACCCTGCGAGCCAACCGGCGACTGAGCGGATTTACCGAAGCCCTTCAAGAAATCGGCTACCAAGGCATCAGGAAGGGCGACCTAGTTGTCCACAGCATGGACGGATTTGCTGGAGCTATTGGCATATCCGACTCCAATGGCAAAGCATCGCCCGTTGTCCATGCATACACACCTACGTCGCAGGCCGACCTTCGCTACTACGCTTATCTTATCCGACAAATGGCCCTAAATGGGCATATCACTTCACTCGCCAAGGGAATTAGAGAGAGATCGACAGCATTCGATTCGGCAATGCTAGCCAATCTCGTCCTACCCGTTCCGCCATTGACAGAACAGCGACGCATTGCCGACTTTCTCGACGCCGAGACTAGACGCATCGACAAGCTACTACAGGCTCGGTGGCGCCAGAAGAGCCTCCTTGTGGAGCACACAAATCAACGCATTTCAGAACTGGCGACAGGCGTTGCCAAATATAAGAATATATACAACACAGGAAGCCCGTGGATACCCAACCTCCCTGAGGGCTGGAAACTCCTACCCCTCAAGCGGCGATGGACAGTAATTGACTGCAAGCATCGTACCCCTACATACCTAGATCACGGCATTCCTGTAATCAGCCCTGGCGACATCAAACCCGGAAGATTGGATCTATCGCGGGCACATCGTTTCGTCAGCGAGTCCGATTATCGCGACCTAGCGGATGACTTGAGAAGGCCACGCAAAGGCGACATTGTATATAGCAGGAATGCGTCCGTCGGCATAGCCGCATACGTCGACACCGCCGCAAGATTTACAATGGGGCAAGATGTATGCCGAATCACAAGTGTCGATCAAGATCAACTCTTTCTTTCCTTCGTACTCAATGTGGTCGTACAGGGTGAGATCGAATCACTGCAGATCGGCAGCACCTTCACGC
The DNA here is from genome assembly GCF_040492065.1 of Actinomadura sp. NPDC000929. Classification (NCBI taxonomy): domain Bacteria; kingdom Bacillati; phylum Actinomycetota; class Actinomycetes; order Streptosporangiales; family Thermomonosporaceae; genus Actinomadura; species Actinomadura sp. NPDC000929. Next base: position 39,694 of record NZ_JBEUPA010000008.1, read on the forward strand.
GCATCAATATTGCCACGCTTCTTGGCCTCGGCATCCCCTGCCCACCTCCCAGCGAGCAGCGCAATATCGCCCTCCAGATGGACGAAGTGAGTCATAGGGGTGACGATTTGCAACGCAAGCTAGACCGACAGCTCGAAGTTCTGGCGGAGCGGCGGCAGGCTTTGATTACGGCGGCGGTTACGGGGCAGTTCGATGTGTCCACGGCGTCCGGTCGTGGGGTTACGGAGTAGGGCATGAGTCCTGTGCATGACGAGAAGGCGTTCGGGGACGCGATCGTCGCGGTGATGCTCAAGGGCGGCTGGCTGGAAGGCAATCCGCGCGACTACCGGCCAGAGCTCGGGTTGGACACGCGGCAACTCTTCACGTTCATCGGGGCGACGCAGGGCGACGAGTGGGAACGCCTCGTCATGCTCTACGGGAACAGCACCGAGGCCGCTCAAGTCGGTTTCGCCAAGCGGCTCGACAAGGCGATCGCCGAGGACGGGGTGCTCACCGTCCTCCGCAAGGGCGTGAAGGATCGGGGCGTCCTGATTCGCGTCGCGTACTTCAAGCCGAACCTTGTGCTGGACGACTCCGTGCTGGACGAGTACCGGGCCAACCGGCTGACGGTCGTGCGGGAGCTGGAGTACGCGACCAAGCAGGCCGACAAAGGAAACCGCCTCGACCTGGCGTTGTTCGTCAACGGGATTCCGCTTGCGACGGCCGAGCTGAAGAACCCGCTGACCGGGCAGGGCGTCGAGCAGGCCAAGGAGCAGTACCGCAGCGACCGCGATCCGAGCGAGCTGATCTTCCGGCAGCGGGTGGTGGCGAACTTCTGCGTCGATCCTGATCTCGTGTTCGTCGCGACACAGTTGCGTGGCAAGAAGACGCGGTTCCTGCCGTTCAACACCGGGTCTGAAGGGCCGGGCCAGCCTGGCGGCGCGGGCAATCCTGCGCCGGTCGAGCCGGGGACGTATGCCACTTCATACCTCTGGACGCGAACCTGGGAGCCGGACACCTGGCTGGACATGCTCCAGCGGTTCGTCCACGAGCAGAAGACCAAGAGCGCTGGCGGGCGCACGAGCAAGACGCTGATCTTCCCGCGCTACCAGCAGTGGGACGTGGTGAAGAAGCTCACCGCGCACGCCGCCCGCTACGGGGCCGGGCACGACTACCTGGTGATGGCGTCGGCCGGCTCAGGCAAGTCGAACACCATCGCGTGGCTGGCGCACCGGTTGTCGTCACTCCACACCTCCGTAAACGCGGCGGACCTGGCTCCGGAGGCGGTGGCGAACGGTGTCGAGCCGGGGACGCCGGTCTTCGACAAGGTCATCGTCATCACCGATCGGCGGAACCTGGACGCCCAGTTGCGGGAGACGATCGGCGCGTTCGAGCAAACCGCGGGGCTCGTGGTGAAGATCGACGAGAAAATCGGTGCCAAGTCCGAGCAGCTTGCGAAGGCGCTGTCCCAGTCGTCCGGGAAGATCATCACGGTGACGCTGCAGACGTTCCCGGCGCTGATCGACTTCCTGCGGCGCAACCCGACCGAGATCGCCGGGCATCGTTTCGCGATCATCGTGGACGAGGCGCACTCCTCCCAGTCCGGGGACGCGGCGACGGCGGTCAAGGCCGCCTTGCGCGACTCGGGCCTGGACGCCCTGGACGCCGACACCGATGACGAGGGCGCCACGACGGTCAAGGCCAAGCTGGAGCACAAGGCCGCGCAGCGCTCGCAGGCGTCCAACCTCTCCTACTTCGCGTTCACGGCCACCCCCAAGAGCAAGACGCTGGAACACTTCGGAACGCTGGGCACTGTGGACGGCAAGCCGATGTACCGGCCGTTCCACACCTACTCGATGCGGCAGGCGATCGAGGAGGGCTTCATCCTCGACCCGCTGCGCAACTACGTCACCTACGACACCTACTGGAAGCTCGTCAACAAGAACCCCGACGAGCGCGAGGTCGACCCGTCCAAGGCGAACACGTTGCTGGCGCGGTGCGCGGTGACGCATCCCTCGACCGTCGCGCAGCATGCGAAGATCATCGTGGAGCACTTCCGGGCGCACACGCAGGGGCGGCTCGGTGGACGTGCCAAAGCCATGGTGGTGACCGCATCGCGCAAGAGCGCCGTGCAGATGTCGCGTGCGATCAAGCAGCACATCGAGGACATGGGATACGGCATCGACGTCTTGGTGGCGTTCTCCGGCTCGCTGACTTATGAGAAGGACGAGGTCACCGAGTCCAAGGAGAACGGCGGCCTGCCCGAGAGCGCCCTCCCCAAGGCGTTCGCGTACACGCGGGCCGACGACCTCGGCACGCAGACCGGTGGTCCCGGAAAGCCCGAGTACCGGATCCTCATCGTCGCCGAGAAGTACCAGACCGGCTTCGATCAGCCGTTGCTGACGACGATGTACGTCAACAAGAAGTTGGCGGGGATCTCGGCCGTCCAGACGCTGTCCCGGCTCAACCGCACCGCCGACCGCAAGAGCCAGACAGACCTGGCGGTCGTGGACTTCGTCAACGACGCCAACGAGATCCAGGAGTACTTCCGGCCGTACTACGAGGAGGCGATGACCCTCCCGTCGGACCCGAACCTCCTCTACTCCGCGCAGAGCCGGGTCATGTCCGCGCAGATCCTCGTCGACGCGGAAATGGACGAGTTCGCGCGCGCCTACCTCGAAGCCGAGGAGAAGGCCGGCGGCTCGGTCGCACGATGGGAGAAGCTGCACGCCGAGTTGTACCGGCTGCTCAACCCGGCCGTCGAGCGCTTCACCGCGCTGATCGACAGCGAAGACGAGGACGACCACGAGGCCGCCGAGGACTTCCGCGCGAACCTCAACGACTACGTGCGCAAGTACGGGTTCCTCTCGCAGATCGTCCCGTACCGCGACCCCGAACTGGAGCGCCTCCACCTGTACGGGCGGCACCTGCTCAACCGGCTTCCCAGGCGCGCCGACGGCGGTGTCGACATCGGCGAGGTCGACCTCAGCCACATGCGGGTGGAGAAGACCGGCGAGCACGACCTGAGCCTCGCCCCTGAGGGCGCCACGGTGGTCAAGGGGTTCGGAGACGGCGCCGGTGGCGCCCAAGAGCCCGAGAAGTCGCCGCTGACAGAGCTGATCGAGAAGTTCAACGCCAAGTTCGGCACGGACTTCACCGAAGAGGACATCATCCGGCCCTTCGAGGAGGCGATGGCCGAGCCGAAGGTGAAGCAGGCCGCGGTCGCCAACAACGACCAGGAGAACTTCGGGGTCGTCTTCGACAAGGTCTTCGAGGAGAAGATGATGGACCACGTCGACACCATCGCCACCCTCGGCGAGAAGTACTTCGGCTCTGACCCCGAATTCAAGTCGTCCCTCAACAGCCGCGCCCGCCGCGCGGCATGGCAACTCCTGCGCGAGCAGGCCGGCGTCGACTGATCCTTCGCCTGCCCGGCCGTTCTCCGAGCGAATCGGAGGACGGCTGGACAGCCGATCTCCGCCGCCATAACACTGGCCACACCGGACAAAAGCCAATGCACGCGGAGCAAGGATGCCGATCCGAACCATTGCCACCCGCTATGAACTGATCGAGGAGATCGGCTCCGGGGGCATGGGCACGATCTGGCGCGGCTACGACTCGACCCTCGACCGCGAGATCGCCGTCAAGGCCATCCGCCCCGACATGCTGCTCTCGCCCGAGCGCATCGCCGACCTGGCCGAACGGTTCCGCCGTGAAGCGCGCGTCACCGCCCGCATCCAGCATCACGGCGTTCCACAGGTGTACGACGCGGTGCTGGAGGCCGATTCCGCGGATCGCCTCTATCTGGTGATGCAGTACATCGAGGGCAGGAACCTGCGCTCCTACATCGACCCGGACGACCCGCTGCCGATCGCCTGGGCCGCCGCGGTCGGCGCGCAGATCGCCACCGTCCTGTCCCACGCGCACGCGATTCCGGTCGTCCACCGCGACCTGAAGCCCGACAACGTCCTGGTGACCGACGACGGCACCGTCAAGGTCCTCGACTTCGGCATCGCCGCGATCCTCCGCCGCGACATCACCAAGATCACGGTCACGGGCAGCCCGATGGGCACTAGCCGCTACATGTCCCCCGAACAGGTCAACGCCGCCCAGGTGACCCCGCAGAGCGACCTCTACGCGCTGGGCTGCGTCCTGCACGAACTCTTGTCGGGCGCGCCAGTCTTCATTGGCGATGGCCAGTACGAACTCTGGAAGCAGCACCTCACCGCCACACCCGAGCCGCTACGCAAGCTGCGTCCGGATGTAGCGCCGGAACTGGAAAAGCTGGTCCTGGATCTGCTCGCCAAGAAGCCCGAACAGCGGCCGGCCGACGCCTACGCCGTCTACGAGCGCCTTCTCCCGTTCCTGCCGTCCCCCAGCTCACCGGCGGTCGCCACAAGCGAGCGACTTGGCGAAATGCCTGACCCGACTCTGCTGTATCGGCAGCCGAACGCCCCTCGCCGGCGCACGCGCCGTCAACCACCCGTCTCGGCACCGCCCAGCGTGCCGCAGGCGCCGACCACACCTCCGACCCAACTCCGGGCCGCCATCGATGACGCGCTCAAGCGGTCCACCCAGCTTCTCGGCTACGAGAGGTTCGCGCAGGCGGCCGACGTCGTCGAGGCGGTCATCGATCCGGCAGCCAAGATGCTGGGCTCCGAAAGCCCCGACCTACTCAAGCTTCGCTTCCACCGCGCGCTGATCCTCTTCCTCGGCGGGGACTCGCGCACGTCCCTTCCCGAGTTTGATGCCCTGGCCGGCGCCTACGCCCGCACTGCCGGGCCGACCAGCGATCGCGCACTGGTATCTCGTCGCTACGCCGCCCTCTGCCGCGCCAACCTCGGCCAGACCACCGTTGCGCTCGACCAGTTCCAGAGCCTCCTCGACGACGTTGCCGCCTCCGACAGCCACGCCAGCGAACTCGCGCTCGACATCCGGCACAGCATTGGCATGCTCCTGCTCTCGGCAGGCGACAAGACCGCCGCAGACAACGTGTTCGAGCACCTCTTCCAGGACCACCTGGTCATCAACGGCCCCGATGACGAGCGCACTCGCGAGATCGCCGAAATCCTCGTCCGCATACGCCTCCCCACGACCCCATAGCGCGCCGCTCGCCGGACGGTACCGCTCCCCCTTTGCGGTCGTCATGAGCCATCGAGGACTGCGAAGACGACCTTGCCGACGTTGCCGGCCAGGGCGCGGATGCCCCAGCAGCGGGCGTACTGGTCGACGATGAACAGGCCGCGGCCCGTCTCGCTGGTCGTGTCGGCCGCCAGCATGTGCGGGAGGGCGTAGGCGGCGTCCTGGACCTCCATCCACAGCGCGTCGTCCTCGGTGCGACTCAACCGCAAGATCACATCCTCGTCCGACTCCGATATCGCGTGCTGGAGCGCGTTGGTGACCAACTCGCTGGCCACCAGGCAGGGGACGAAGTCGTCCATATCCCATTGGCCGGTGACCAGCCGGACGAACCGCCGGACCTCGGCGACGACCTTGAGGTCGTTCTTCACCACCAATTCGTGCTCGTGACGCGCCGCCTCGCCCATGACCTCTCCTCACTGTGTGTGGTGAACACCACACATTCAGCCACTTTCGGAGCTAGGTTTGGCATGCCGCTCTAAAGCGGATCTCGTCAGCAAGCGCCACAGGTGTGGGAGCAAGTTACCGAAAGGGGTAAGCGATCATGCCGCCACGGCGTCAGCGTCCCAACGAGTCCCCCGCGCTCGTGGCCTTCGGCCGCCAGATGCGCCGGTTACGAGAAGCCAAAGACGTTCTGCAGGAGACGATTGCTCACCTGACAAAGGTCAGTACTGCGCAAGTCAGCCGAATCGAGAACGGCAAGAAGCGTGCCACCCGCTCCTTCGTGGAGACCGTCGACACCTACCTGGAGGCGGGCGGATCGCTCCTCAGCCTGTGGGAGGACCTGAACCGGGACGGCCACCCGGTACCGAGCTGGTTCGACTGGCCCCAGACCGAGTCGGACGCCGCGGAACTCGTCACCTGGCAGCACACGATCGTCCCCGGGCTGCTCCAGACTCCGGCCTACGCCCGCGGCTTCCTCAACTCGGACGAGGCAGTGGAAGCTCGCATGGCGCGTCAGGCCATCCTCACCCGGGAGGACGCACCCCCCACAGCGCTGGTCGCACTTTTGAGTGAACACGTCCTCGACTATTTGGTGACCTCGCCGGAGGTAATGCGCGAGCAGATAGAGCACCTGATCGCTATGAGCGAGCTTCCCAACGTCACCATCCAGATCGTCCGGAACAACGGGCGTCCGGCAGGCACGGGAGGCGCTTTCGTCGTGGCTACGATGGAGGACCGGAGTGAGGTCGCCTACCTGGAGACGACGGTGCGAGGCATCACGACCGACAACCCCTCCGACCTGGCCAAACTCTCCGAATCGCTCAGGGAGCTGCGCGCGAGAGCGCTCCCGGAAGACATGTCCCGGGACAAGATGAAAGAGGCGCTGGAGAAATGGACCTGACGAACGTCACCTGGCGCAAGGCGAGTCGCAGCGGCGAGAACGGCGGCAACTGCGTCGAGGTGGCGGGGCTCCCATGGCGCAAGAGCAGCCACAGTGGCGAGAACGGCGGGGACTGCGTGGAACTGGCGGGCGCAGCCGGGGCGGTGGCGGTGCGGGACAGCAAGGATCCGGACGGGGCCGTCCTCCTGCTGACCCGCGTGGCCCTGCGCACCGCCGTCCAGGCCGCCGCCGACACGCACTGACCACCCGGCACTCCCGCGCCGCCCCCGACCACCGGCAGCGGCGAGTCGTCCCGTCCCCCGACCCGGACGACCCACCGCACCCCACCGTCCCCACAGGCAAGACCCCACGCCCGTCCACCTCCACCAGAGGCAGCCCCAGCCGAGCGGCATGCCCACTGACAGGTCCAGCCGCGCGTCCGACACTGGCCTCATGCCCCTCGGAAGCCTCACCCGGCGCAAGGGAGCCGACCCCACAGCAATGGCGGCGAGTGCGTCGAGCTGGCGAGTGTGCGCGGCTGACCTGGTCGTACTCCGTGCAGCGCTCATCCGGACGTCCAGGACCGCAGTCGTTCGGGTCGGACCTTCAGCATCGCCTTCCCCTTGCAGCAATGGCGTCCCGCTCGATTATTGAAGAAGATCAGGCCGTGTCCGGGGACGGGGTGGGGTCGCGTGGGTAGCGGGATGGGCGGCGCGTGCCGATGGTGCGGCGAATGAGACCCCGCCTGAACATCGCGTTGAACGTCCTGCTCGTGGTCGTGCTCGCCCTTCTGGGCATCCTGACGAACTACGCGACTGGGGGCGACGACGCGCCGCTGCCGCTGGACCTGCTGCGCAAGTTCGCCGTTCCCGGGCTCGGGGTACTGATCGTGGCGTTGATCGTCCTGACGGCAGTGTCGGCGCGGCTGGAGAATCCGCCGCGGGCGCCGGAGCGCGAGTGGGATCCGGGCCGCACTCCGTATCCGGGGCTGGAGGCGTTCGCCGAGGACGAGGCGGCGGTGTTCTTCGGACGGGACGAGCCGGTGAGCACGCTGCTCCGTCAGCTGTACCAGCGCGATGGCGAGCGGTTCGTGGTCGTCGCCGGGGCGTCGGGGAGCGGCAAGTCCTCGCTGGTGCAGGCGGGGTTGATCCCCAGGTTGCGCGGGCGCCGCTGGCTGGTGCAGCCGGTACTGACGCCGGGGTCCGATCCGATCGCTGCGTTGGCGACGACGTTCGGCAGCGCTCTGGACGCAGAACGGTTGCGAGGCGCGCCGTCCGCGCTGGCCGAACTGGTCGCACAGACGCGGCGGCGTTCGGGGCGGCGCGACGCCCGCGTCCTCATCACCGTCGACCAGTTGGAGGAGTTGTTCACGCTCGCCGGATCCGACCAGCGGGACCTGTTCCTGTCGGCGCTGTCGGCGGCGTTGCGTGCCGATTCCAGGTTGTGGGTGGTGGCGACGGTCCGCATCGAGTTCCTGCGCTCCTTCCTGGAGACCGGCCATGCCGCACTGTTCGCCCGCCCCATAGCGCTCGGCGCGTTGACGCGGGCCGAACTCGCGACGGTGGTCGAGGCACCAGGCACACTGGCCGGGCTGCGGTTCGAGCCCGGCCTGGTCACCAGGATCGTCGAGGACACCGGGACGGCCGACGCACTGCCGCTGCTGGCCTATCTGCTACAGGAGCTGTATTTCGCGGCCGGGCGCGGGAAGGTCGCCACGTTCGACGCGTACCGCCGGCTCGGCGGGGTTGCGGGCGCGCTGTCCCGGCAGGCCGACCAGCTCGTCATCGCGCTGCGCGGAGACGAGGGCATCGAGCCGATCCTGGCGGTGCTGTTCAAGTTCGTCACCACGGAAGGGACCGAGGCCACCCGCCGCCGCGTCGTCCTGGACGATCTGAGCCAGGACGAGCGACGCGTCGTCACCGCGTTCGTGGAGGCCCGGCTGCTGATCACCGACGTGTGGGAGGGAACGCCCATCGCACAGGTCGCGCATGAGGCGCTGTTCCGCCAGTGGGCGCCGCTGCGCCAGGAGGTGGAGGCACGGGCGGAGCTGCTTCGGCGCCGCGCCGAGCTGGAACGATGGGCCGCGGACTGGCGCCAGGCCGGGCACAAGGCCGACTACCTGCTGACCGGCGAGCGACTCCAGCTCGCGCTGCAGTGGCTGGAGGGCCTGGAGTCCGCCGGGCAGGACAGCGGCGAGATCCGCGCGTTCATCGAGGCGTCCAAACGGCGCGACCTGGCGTTCCTGCGACGCGTGTCGGAGGGGGTCGGCCAGTACGTCCTGGCCAACGCCGAGCAGTACCCCGAGCTGGCGATCCTGCTGGCCGCGGCAGCACTGTCGGAGTGCCCGCCGACCCCCGCCGCCACCCGGGCACTCATGGCAGCGTTGGCCTTCAGCCACCTGACCCACGTACTGGACGGGCACACCGACGCGGTCCGCAATCTCGCCTGGTCGCCCGACGGGGCTCTGATCGCCACCGCGTCCCGCGATGGCACATGCCGGCTGTGGGACGCGACCACCGGCTCCAACACCGCCATGCTGGAAGGCCACCACGGCATGGTGGAGATGGTCGCCTGGGCACCGGACGCCCGCCGCATCGCAACCGCCTCCCGCGACCACACCGTCCGCGTCTGGGACACCGCCACCGGCCACACGCTGGCTGTGCTGGCAGGCGCGACCGACGTCGCGCGAACCGTCGCCTGGTCACCGGACGGAACCAGGATCGCCTCAGGGGCCCGCGACCGGGTGGTGCGCATCTGGCGGACCGACACCTACGAACTCCTGACCGAGCTGCACGGCCACACCGACAACATCCTCGGCATCGCCTTCTCGCCCAGCGGGAACCTGCTGGCCACCGGATCCCATGACAGGACCGTCCGTATCTGGGATCTCGCCGCCGGCTCGGCCACGGTGCTCCACGGTCACCAGGACTTCGTGGAAGGTGTCGCCTGGTCCCCCGATGGAGCCTTCGTCGCGTCGGCCGGAGGCGACGGCACCATGCGCATCTGGGACATCCGCTCCTCAGCACAGACCGGGCTCATCCGCTGCCACGGCACCCGGGTGTGGAACGTGGCGTGGTCACCCGATGGCGCCTACCTGGCCAGTTGCGGCAGCGACAACACCGCCCGCGTCTGGAACCCGCGGACCAGCGAGGAGATCTTCGCCCTCCGCGGCCACACCGACGACGTGTGGGGCGTCGTCTGGTCACCCGACGGCACGCGTCTGGCCACCGGCTCGGCCGACACGACCGCCCGCATCTGGGACGTCACCCCCAAGGGCGCCGAGGGGCTCCAACTGGCCGGCCATCGCGGCCCCGTCCGCGCCGCCGCGGTCACGCCGTCCGGACGGTTGATCGCCACCGCTGGTGACGACGCGACGATCCGGATCTGGGACGCCGCCGACGGCACCCTCCACGCCGTGATCACCGCCCACCAGGACACCGTCCACGACCTCGCCTGGAACAGCGTGGAAGGCCGCACGATGCTGCTCTCCTGTTCCAGCGACCGCACGATCGGCCTGTGGAGGCTGGACGAAGCCTCACCTGGTGACATCTCCGGCGAACGGATTCCCAGCAGCGACATTCATGAGGCCGTGGCCTGGTGCCCTGGCTCGGACACCTTCGCAACCGCAGGGCACGACCGCACCATCGTCCTCCACCCCCGCGGCGACCACGACTCCACCGAGAGCCTGGCCGGTCACCACGACTGGGTCGTCGGCCTCGCCTGGTCGCCCACCGGGACGCACCTCGGCTCCACCTCCGACGACCGCACCGCCCGCATCTGGAACGTCCATGACCCCGGCGAAGTCATGACGCTGCACGGCCACGCCAACTGGGTCGACGACATCGCCTGGTCCCCTGACGCACGCCGGGTCGTCACCGGCTCCGCTGACGGCACCGCTCGCGTCTGGGACGCCACCACCGGCGAGCAACTGGCCGTCCTCGACGCCCACGAGGCCCGCGTCGCCGGCGTTGCCTGGTCACCCGACGGCTTCATGATCGCCACTGCGTCCTACGACCGCACCGTCCGTCTGTGGGCGGGAAGGACCTACGCCGAGATCGGCGTGGTCGGTGTCCATCGCGGCCCAGTCGTCTCCGTCACCTGGACCCCGGACAGCCAGACCGTCATCTCCGCCTCCTTCGACGGCACCGCCCGGCTCTGGCCCTTCGACGTCGACCTCGACGTCCTGAAATCCAAGGCCGGGACCCGCGTGTTCCGCCCACTGGCGCAAGAAGAACGCCTCGCCCACCTACTCCCCGAGCCCGGTCAGTAGACCTGCTCGACCACCCGCACGTCCCGATCGACCAGGTATTCGGACGGGTCCAGCCCCATCGCCTCCCGCTCCGGCGACGCCCAGTACCGCTGGTTCGCCTCCTCGAACGTCTCCTCCCCCTCGTACCAGATCACCCACACGAACCGGCTGTGCTCGTGATCAAGCCAGGCACCCCCGATCCCGAACCCCAGCTTCAACCGCAGCGGCACCACCGACTCCCGCCACCTGGCCGCCCACTCCTCGAGCAGCCCTTCTCTGATCGTGTACGTCCTCAACTGAACGGTCTTCGGCACGATGACCCTCTTCCACCTGGAATCCGCAGCGTCGGCTAACACCCGCCCTACAAAACTCAGCCAACCACGCACGCAGTTCGCGTCGGCCCGTGGTGGAGGCCGCCGGGGCCGGTCTGGAGGTGTGGGCCTCCGCGCCACTGAACGGCGGCGAACTCATCGACCTGGTCACTTCCGACCTGGCCGAGTTCATCAGTCCCGCTCCCCACAGGTCGCCGCGACGCTCGCGGTAGTGACCCCCACGCCTGGACTCACCGGAGCCCTGCTCTCGGCATCGACTGCGCCACACTGGCGAGAAGCACTCAGCTCTTCCAGCGGCCAGCCATTCCACTCCCACATCTCCAGGACATCTGCCGTGTTCTCCGAGCCTGACGATCCCGACGTCCGCGAGCGGATGCACGCCGCATTCGCTGGCGCGACGTTCCGGATCGGCTGCACACCCACTCGCGGCAAAGCCGAAGCGTGGGGCCATAGCGGAAGGACCATCGGCGCCCCCGTCACGACGTCCTCCGGAAACGCCTGGCTCCGAGCGCTGGAGGCACCCGTAGGCAAGGACGGCGGAAAGCTGTGGACCGGCACTCAAGAAGCCACCGCCACCCTACCGATGGAGATCCCACGCCCCGCTGCTGGCTTCAGCCGACTGGGTCAACGAGGGATAGGCAGCATCGAACTAAACGTCGATCTTAAAATAGCGGGTGGCTTCGTCCAGGGTGAAGCTGGCTCGGAGTTTGCACGCAGAGTTCTGATTGGCGAACATGCCGGTCTTCCAGAGCGCTTGATCGCGGGAGACGGTTGCCTGCCAATCCACGGCGACGACCCATTCGCGGCGATCCTGTTCGTCTTCCGGCAGGTCATGGCGGTAGCGGCCGGCCAGGTCCAGGCCGGCCATCTTCTGGGGGACACCGCCAACAACAAGTTCGGCATCCTCATAGGGTTGGGCTTCCTGCGAGACCGTGCCGACGCCGACGTACCCCACCTTGGGAATGTGCACGAACACTCTCGCGCCGGGTTTAAGGGCCCGCAGCGTCCGGGAGAACCAGTCACCGCCGCCAGCGGACACAAAGCCGTAGCGACGGGCATCCGACCAGTCTCGGATACCTTCCTCCTCGCCAAAGGAGACGTACCAGTCCTGCCCGTTCCAAGGCTCCTTCTTGTTCTGGCTCTTGGGCCCTGTCGCTGCAGCGGCCGTTATCGCCTCGTCCATCAGCCAGGTCCGCGCGAGGTACTTGTGGCCCTGATCTTCAAAGTAGCGGAAGAACAGCACGTTGATCGGTACCTGGTAATCCGACGCCAAGTACGTCACGATTCGTTCAGTTGCGGCGTCGATGTCGCTGGCCACCACGGTCAGGGTGTGGGCGGTGTTCAAGGCATCTGGAGGGCCAGAGTCGAAGCATTCGGCGAAAGCCTGGTCAAGTTCCATGTCATTGCCGCGTGCTTGCATGTACTGGGCGTAGATCGCACGGACCTCTTCGTTGGTAAGACCGTGCACCCAGGAGCCATAGTCCAGCACCTGCGCTACAACATCGCGTGGCGTGCGGTTCCGCTTGAGCTCCAGCACGTGCAGCGTGCCTTCCGCGTCGATTCCCAGCAGGTCGATGAAGGTGCCGTAGGCCGTGGGAACCTGGCGACCAATGAGCAAAAGCGGTAGGCCGAGCAGGCTCGGGTCGGCTTCGATCAGGTCTTCAAGGCGCGACTCCAGCGGCATCGACGCCATGGGGACCTTTACCGGCTCGTCGTCGACGCGCCACAATCCGATTTCCAGCGGCACTGCAGCCTCCTCGTCGTCTCGCAAGCCAGTAAATCAAATCGCACGTGCCAGCACGCCGAGACGATACGGTCGATCTTGCCAGGACCGCGAATCCCTTCGCCGGCCAGCGGCTGTTCTCATTACGACCCGGTGTTCCATCGTTCCACCGGGAGCCTCCGCGGGCTTCGTCATGGATCAAGCGTCGGCCTCCATGGACTCCTGCGGCACGGATGCGCCGAGCTCTTCGCTGACCATCCCGACCAGATGGGTCAAGGATGCTGCTCCTCACCTCGGGCGGAGAAGGTGGGTGGCCGGTGACCGTAGCCCAGGCGTCCCACAACCGTGCCTCCTGCGCCCAGCGGGGCGCTTGGTGCTGATCCTGGTCACCAACCGCCGGGGCGATTACGGTGAGTGTTCACGCGATGTGCGGCCGCTTTGAAAGCCTGCGGCGGGGGCGTTCTTGGTGTCTGGTGTGGCCATCGCGTCGCGGCGGTACCACGGCGGCCATCGCTTCGGCCACCTCAGGCAGAACCGAGGCGTAGGTATCCCCCGTGAATAATGACCGGAAGTGACCGAGCGTCGCACCGAACACCTTCATGTCGACCTTGCCAAGCCGGCTCAGCGTCGCAGCACCATGGCGAAGGTCGAAGAACCCAGCCCGCCAAGCGAAACCTCCATAGCCGTCCGGGACGAGCGGTGGCCGCGATCGGTTCACACCTGTGGAGGGATTGATGGGCCTGATGTGGCCGCTGGATAGACACGATTACCCGCCTCGTCCCTACAAAGCGTGACAAGATGACTCCTATTGCCCACCGCAGTTGGGGGCACGGGAGGCGGTTCGTGACCACTATCGGTGATGTAGATCGTCTGGTGCGGCATTTCTGTTTCGACGGCCCTGCCTGCCAATACGGCCCCTACTCGGCCCCCGCCGGGCAACTGCGCGGCGAGCCGGTGATCGAGGGCTCGGTGTGGTTCTACCGCTTGGTCGATGCCAAGAACGCCCCCGTCGATCTGCACGTCTATACGGGTCTCGCGGATCTCGGCGGCGCGCTATGGGAGCAGGAACTTCGGGTCTTGCTTCGCCTCGGCAACTCTGCGCTGCGCGCAGTCCCGGAGGTGCTGAGCGGTGGATATCAGGAGGACGAGGACACCCGGCAGGCGGGCGTGCGGACGGGCGGAGTGGCGTTCATCGCCACTCGTGGCTCCGATCTCTCGATGGCGACTCCCGAGGCCGCTCCTTTTATGCGCGCCAAGCCGACATTGGCGGTCAACCGCTTCGGCGCCCTCGCCGAAGCACTGGCTGAACTCCACGAATTCGGCGTGACGCACCGCGATCTGTCTCCTGCGACGATCTACGTCGACGCCGAGAACGACTACGAAATGTGGATCGCCAGGTTCGAGATGAGCACGCTGATCTCAAACCTGCTGGATCTCGCGGCGGTCGACGCCAACGCCCCCGACACCCGACTCCGCGACTTCTTCCTGCGCCGCCTTGATGGCCACGACCCGCTCCACTACTGCCCGCCCGAACGCCTGCTCTACCTGCTGGAAGGCGCCCCCTTCGAGGAAGGGCCGGACTCCGACGTCTTCAGCCTGGCCGCGATCGCCTGGGAGTGGTTTCTCGACCCGGCTGGGCTCCCCGAGGTGCCGGAGAACGGCACGCCATACGAACGCGTAGTCGCCGTCCGCAAGCGGCATCAGGCGATGCGGGACGCAATCAGGGAGGCAGCGCAGGCAGGCTCCCTGCCCGCCAAGCTCGGCGCGCTGCTCGCGCGCATGCTCGCTGACGACGCCGAGTCCCGCCTACCTGCTGGCGAGGCCGCGAACCAGCTGGCACGCGACCACAATCAGATCGCCGCGTTCTGGACCACCGACGACGACGCCACTTCGCCGCGCGCCGTCCTCTACATGCCGACATGGTCCGACAGCACCCTGCTCACGTGGGGCTGGATCACTCACAGCTCCACCACGGAAACCGGCGAAGACGAACTGCGAACCGTCATCGCCGACGACCTCAGAGACGCTCAGATGCTCCATGTCGAGCACGGCGCCGAGCCCTACGTCCCCCTCGGCGGCAGCAACGCCGAGTCCAAGCGAGAAGCGAAGATCCTCCTCCTCGGCTCGCGCGGCGCGTGGTTCTGCCAGTTGTACCGGCGGGGGGCAGTGTTCGGCCGGTCCGGGAGTCCGGAGGAGCGAGCTCTGATCATCAAATACCCGGTGGACAAGAACCAGCCCGAGTTCCGCAGGCGGCTGGAGGACCTGCTGGAGCAGACCACCCGCATCTCCTTGCCCGCGATCGAGCTTTTCTCCGATCGGATGTCCACGAGCGTGCTGGACACGGTCCTGGCCGATCGGCCGAGCTGGCTCCCGCTCATCGATTCCGTCCGCAATCAGGCCAGGGAGACCCCGGCCGACACGCGCGACCGAACCCTGATCGAATGGACGCTGGAGTACCAGGGAGCCCACCTCCAAGCTCGCATCTACCCGTACACACTTGTTGAGACCGACCACGGCGACTTCGAGCTCCAGTACGACCGCAAGCGCGATCTGGATCGCATCCGCAAGAACCCGCTGCTGACCAAGATCGATGACTCACGGGCCCGGCTGGAGTTCGGCGAATTTTTCAGGGCCTTGGAGGAGACCGGCGGGGATGTCATCCTGCAGATCGGCGCCGACCACAGGGGCAGGCCCGCCTGGCACGACAGCTCCAACTGGCGGGTTTCGGGCAATGCTGGGCAGGACCGCATCAAGGTGACCGCGTCGCGCGCCACGGAACGAACGCGTCGCACGCCGCCCGGGGCAGGATGGATCCGCCTCGATGAGGACCGAGGCACGATCGTCTCGCTTCGCAGGCAGACCACCGCCTACTGGGAACTGGCCGACTCTGCGGAATTGCTGCGCCAGTTCCGCAAGCCCAGAAGCTACAAGCTCCTCCCCAACCGCTGGGTGCAGGCCGGCGAGGGACTGGCCGGGAAGAAGCACCGGCAGACCGTCCGGGACATGCTCTCCTACCAGCCGTTCTTCGCCGTTCAGGGCCCGCCGGGAACCGGCAAGACGACTCTGGTCGTCGAGGCAGTCAAGCGTTACCTCGCCGCGCAGCCGGGAGCCCGCGTGCTGATCTCGGCCCAATCGGGATACGCGCTGGACAACCTCGCCGAGCGGCTACTCCTCGAGCTCGGCGCGCTCGACGGGCGGGGACGCCCCTCAGGTGCTTGGCCCGGCGTGGCGATGCGGATCGCCTCCGGGGAGACCCGTGACAACGCCCGGGTGGCCCCAGCGGTGGAGCCCTGGATGCGGGAGCGGACCACCGAACGGGAGCTTGGTTGGATGCGAGACCGGGTCGACGCGGTTCTCCGCAAGATCGCAGCCAACGACCCCGTACTGCCGGTGCTGAAGACATGGCGGAACGCCCTGCGGACCGACGCGCACAATCACATCTGGCCCGAGCTGGGTGACCGGCTGCAGCGCTCGGCGAACCTGGTCTTCGCGACCTGTGCCATGGCGACCCCGGAGAACGTGACGCCTGGCGGAGCGCGAACCCAGTTTGACTGGGTGGTCCTGGAAGAGGCCGCGAAGGCGTGGATGACGGAGATCGCGATTCCCCTCGTGCGCGGCACCCGCTGGACCCTGATCGGCGACCACAAACAGATCGGCGCGCACGGCCGGGAGGACTTCGAACGGTTCATCGACAGTTGCGCGGGCGACCCCAGCGCCTCCTTCGCCGACATCTACGCCCGCAAACAGGAGCACATGGAGGTATTCGACGCCTTCGAGCGAATCTTCAAGCACTACGCCGACGACGCCGCGACACCGAACACCGGGCCGCCATTGCGACGACTCGACACCCAGTTCCGTATGGCCCGGCCCATCGCCGAGTGCGTGGGGAGGGTCTTTTATCCAGACACGACTGTCCCCGCGGACCCAGACGGCCTACACAAGTCGGGGCTGCACCAGGGTAGAGAGATCGAGCCGAGCTGGGTGCGCCATCCGTCCGCCCTTCGCGGCCGATCACTGGTCTGGCTCGACACCGGCGCACTCCCTGATCGTGGGGACGAGCCCCGTTGGAAGAACCCCGGCGAGGCCCGGCTGGTCGCCAAGCTGGTGCGGACGATGGGCGGGCCGCCGGCCGAACTCGGAGACGAAGGGCTCGCAATCCTCACTCCGTACCAGGATCAGTTGGCCGAGCTGCGCGACAAGCAGGGCCTCGGGCCCCTAGTGCACACCATCCACTCGTTCCAGGGACGAGAAGCGGACGTTGTCATCGTGTCTCTGGTGCGATCGACGATGCGTGGCGGTGCGCAGCAGAGCATCGGGCACCTCGCGTACTCGAACATCATCAACGTGATGATGTCGCGGGCCCGCAGGCTGTTGGTCATCGTAGGCGACATCGCCCACTTCGCGACCGTCGGTGAGGTCTCCGGTCCCGACCTGGCGTTCTGGAGTCAGTTGACCACCGCTGTGACCCGGTTCGGCGACGTGCTCGCCGCCGGGGAGGTGCTGGGGGACGGCTCATGACGGAGACCATGATGCTCTTCTTCCCCTGCGACGCGCTGCCCGTCCGGGTCCGCTTCGGTTTCGGAGACGGCATCTCACCGATCGAGGAGACCGCCCTACGCCTTATCGCCGCACGAGCCAACGCGCAGCGACTGGACGTCCACGAGCTCACCGAGCTACTCGGGCTGAGCCACCGCGTGGTCCTCGATCTGCTCCACGACATGTGGCGTCAGGGCTACCTCACCCTGGACTTCGCCAACGGAACGATCGGGCTCAGCCGGAGGACCGCCGAGCTGAACGCTGCGGGGCGCCTCGATGGCCTCTCCAGCGCCGAGTCCGTCGAGGACCAAATCGAGATCATGCTTGACCGGATCGGCGGACTGGTACGGCCGGTGCCGCGTGAGTGGCCACAACTCGACCGCGACACACTGATCCATCACGCCAGGCCAGAACTCACTCTGCAGGACACGCCGCACAGCGAGCTGTTCCGGGCGCTGCGACACCACTTCGACCAGTCCCAGCGCGATCTCGATGAGCGGACGGCCGAGCGCGGCTACCGAAAAAAGCGGTTGCTCAGCGCGAGCCTCGCAGCCGGGCTACGGGGCACGCCAAGCCGCAAGTGGCTGCCCGTGGAGGTCACTGCCGCACACGACCCGGACAGCGACCGGTTGATCGTCCGGGTCACGGACCGGGAGTATCCGGAGACGCGCTGGGAGGCCGCCGGAGCGGTACTGACGGACCTGGTCGAACGGCATCCCAACGAACGCTTCGCCCAGAGGCTTAAGGCGCTGGCCGATCGCGTCCCGCCCATGGCGGGCCGGTCTGACCTGACCGAGCGTTTGGATCAGCTGGCAGAGCACGCCGCGCGCGCCGTGGACATTGCGCCCGGACAGCGCTGGAACTGGCACAAGGAGCTTTGCCGCGAAGCGCGGGTGCTGGTGGCCCTGCTCGATCAGCGCTACCGGCGCGAGATGACGGTCGAGGCCATCACCTCCAAGGAGCACCCGGACGCGATCCGGTCGCTCATCGCCGACGCCCGCGTGCAACTGGTGATGGTCTGCCCTTGGGTTCGCTACGACACCCTCAGCGCCTATGAAGCCGACCTCGCCGCCGCGCGCCGCCGTGGCGTCCAGGTCGTCGTCGTGTGGGGCATGAACCACAAGGACACGCTGGAGCGGATGGCCGAGAACAGCCTCGACTCGCTGGCGCGCATCCCATCCACTGTTCCGCTGGTGCGGTCGGCGCTACCTGCGCGTACCCACGCCAAGGCGGTCATCTGCGACGACCGCCGCGCGCTTGTGACCAGCAGCAACTTCCTAAGCACCAAAGGCACCAGACGGGAGGCGGGCCTACTGGTTTCAGCGCCGGACGGCCGTGGCCATGAGGTCGCCCTCAACCTGCTGGCCTGGGCGCGCGCCGCCGTCCCAGACGGGCCCACCAGCCGCAAGATCATCTGCCGCGCCGCCGACTTCGCGCTGCTCGATTCCAACGAGGGCACCCATCACTCCCCGGCCGAAGACAAGAACCCGGACGAGGCGTTTCCCGTAGCAAATCCCGATATCGATCTCGAGGACACCGGCCACGACAGGATCGCGGCCTGGTCGGGCGCCTGGACGGCCTATGCCGAGGGGCTGCGCACCGAGCTCGCGGCCCGGACGCTGCCGAGTGTCGACACGGTCACCGACGGCCGCCACCGGGAACTGCTCTGGCGGGCCATCGGAAGGGCGCAGCGCCGCCTGGTCATCGCCTCCGACCAGATCTCCGACGACGTAGTGGACGACCGGTTTGCCGACGCCCTGCGGCGGAGGCTCGACGAGCCCGACGGTCCTCACATTACGGTGGTATACGACCGGGAACGGGCCAGCACACGCGGTACGCAAGCGGTTGAGCGGCTGCGCGGTCTCGCCCACGATCATCCCGGCCGCATCGACCTTCGCAGGGACCGCAACCACGCCAAGGCGATCGTCTGCGATGACGAGTTGCTGATCGGCAGCTTCAACTACCTGTCGTACGAGGGTTTCCGCACACTCGGCTCGCCACACCTGCAACGGTCCGAGCTCAGCCTTTGGCTGACCGACCCTGCACTTGCAGGCAAGGTCGCTTCCGGACTGGGGTCCTCCGGCGAGCGCGACGACGTGGCACGCATCTCCCGGCCCGTTCCGGTGACTGCGGCGCTAGTCGATCCCGCGCTTCAGCGCCTGCTCGATCCGATGCTCGCGGCCGCCGACGAACCGGATCGGCTGGCGAGCGTGGTCGCCGAATCGGTTCCCACCGACGATCCCTGGCCGGCGTTGTCCGCGCTCGAGGTCAGCGGTGCCGCCAAGGTTCTGCGCCTCGCCGTGCCACACGCGTTGGCCACATCGACGCCCGATCATCAACAGGTACCGCGCTGGCGCCGCTGGCTGATTCAAGACCTGTGGGAACGAGGCCGGTTCGTCGAGGCCGCCGTGCTGCGTGCCGTCGACCCAGATGACGCAATCCGGCCGCGCCCCTGCTTGGCGGTGGCCGCCGCCGCCCGTGACACGAGCGCATGCTATGACGCGCTGTTCGAGGCCCTCGTCGAGGACCCGGACGACAGCGAATCCGCCGCACTCCTGGTGATCGCCTCGGCGGAAATGGTACTGCGGGCCTCGTATGCCACCCAGGACCTGCTTTCCGATCTGCGCGAGGGCGTGGTCGAGCCGTGGCTCGCCCTCGGCGACCTATGCCGGGACTACCTTGAGGCCACCGGCACACCACTCACGTCCACTCTGCTCAGCAGCCTCTCGGAGCGCGACCGGCACGTCGCCAAGGAGGAGACTGCCTGGGCCGAGCTGGATCGTGCCCTGGCCGGCGCCCGACAACTTCGAGGCAAGATCAACGTCGCCTCGAAGATCTTGGTGGCGTTCTTCCGAGGCGACGGGCCATTCGGCCGGCTCGGCGAGGCTGTGGAGTCTCAGGACATCACGAAGGTCCGTGCGTTTCTGTCCGGCCCGCTGGGTCCGCGCGGCGACATCAGGAGTCAACTCATCGACCTGATCAATCAGACCGGCGTGAAGGTGGCCCCGAGGTCGCCAGCCTTGCATTCGAAGCTTCTGGACAGCTTCGTGCTCCGGCTGAGTCCCGTCGTAGAGTGCGCCCGGAAGCTCGTCAAACTGGCTGAGGAGGGCTCCAGATCGCAGGACACGGGCGCGAGTGGCCAGATCATCAACGCCGCCACAGCCCTCAAGGCGGGTCTCGCCGAGCTTATGCCCGACCTGTGGGCGGCTGCGTCCGGCCTGGACCCGACCGAGCGACGGCTGGTGCGCGCATGTCTGACCGACCTCACCCACGTGCTGGACTTGGAAGCCGCCCATGACTGATCAGGCGAGCGTCTTGGACGCGGTTCTCGGCGACTGGGCGGAGCGCTGGCTGTACCCCGAACTGGCGGTGGCGGTTGAGTCGGGCGAGCATACCCCGCAGGCGCTAGCCACGGCGCTAGCTGCGGGGCTCGCCCGCTCCCCCCGAGAAGTGCAGCGAACCGCGCAATGGCTGGTCGAACACGAGGAGTTCGACGTCCTCGACGCGCTGCAGTCGGCATCGATGCTGTCAGCGGACGAGACCACCCAAGTCGGCGAGCTGCGCGCCCAAGCGAACACAAGGCTGGAAACCGAACTGCGCCGCGACTGGACCAGCCTGGCGGAGCGGGCGCGGCGTGTCGGCATCGAGCTACCGAATCCGCCCTGGCTGGGCCGGGACGAGAACGCCGACGACCTGCAGTGGGGGCGCGCACGGGCGCAACTGGAGGAGGAACGCGGCAGGGTCGACGGTATCGAGCGCGCTCGGCGCCAGGAACTGGAGGCCCAATTCGAAGCGCGCCGAACCAGCGCAGATGGCGAGGAGTGGGCACGGGCCGTCGCCGACTGCATCGAATCCGGCCGTTTCGACGCGGCGAAACGGCTGATCGAGATGGGCTCGACCGAGGCCGCCGCTGGGGGACCCCACGAATTCGAGCCCCTCGACGTCCCTCGCACCCGGCCCCGCTGGTCCTTTCCCGACGCCGAGGTGCGGCTCGAGGATCTGCTGTCGTGGCTCCTGCATGAGAAACCTCCGGCTGCTGCGGGTTACATGCGCTGGCTTCCCGCGGAGGACGACACTCCCGCACTCGACCTCGTCCGGGCTATCCGGCGCGTATGCGACACGGTCGATCACCGCAGTGTGCTGGACTTCGTCATGGCGCTGCATGAGCTGATCGGCAGCGACTCGGCGAACCATACGACTGAGACCCGCGACGGGGGGGTCCTGACACGAATCAGGTTCCACGGCCACGGCCTCCCACCGATCTTGCCGAGTTCACCGGATGGAGTGGCGACCTGGATCGCACCAGCGGGAAACCCACCGCCCGCCGGCACCGAACCCGATCTGTGGATGATGCTCGGTCCCGGAACGTCGGTGCGTGCAGCCGACGGAGAACCCCCGGCTGGGTACGCGCACTTGGACTTGCTGTGCCTGGTCGGCCTGCTCCTGCCGAGCCGGACCGACGCGGTGTCTACGCAGCGCCAGCGCTCGGTCAACCTGCTGCGGTCGATCTGCTGCAGGCTTCCGGTCCGGCGGGTAGTAGCCGACCCCGTCCCGTTCCGCCCGCTGTCGGAGCACGAGGTTTCGTGGTTGCTGGACCTGATGGGGATCTCCGTCGACGCGGTCGGTCAAGACCTGCTGCGGTACGAGACGGGCGGCAACCCGCGGCTGCTGACGGAACTGCTGGCGCATCTCGTCCAGGGAACCAAGCGTCCGCGCGCATACATGGCGGACGTCGTCGCGATCGACGCCGTCCGTCGGGACAAGCAGTTGACCCGGCGCATGCGGCGGCACTTGGAATCGATACTCACCAACCATACGACCGCCGCGCTTTTCCGGACAGCCGCGCTCTACTACTGGGAGCGTCCCCGAGATCTGTTCACCATGGAACAGCTACGGGAAGACATGGCGGTGCTCTTGGTGGACCCCAAGCACCTGGCGGAGCGCCTACCCGAGGCTCGGGAGTCGTTGAGCGCGCACGAGGAGACCTTCCCCGCCGCGCTGGACCAGCTCAGCGGCGCGGGCCTGTTCGAAGCGGAGGGGCCGGGCTCGTACCAGCTGCCTTTCAGCGGCATCCGGGATCTGGTCCAAGTGACCGATCCAGCGCGGTCGCGGGAGTTGGCGCTCTCTGCCGTTATCCGGATGAACAACCACGTTCTCAAGGATCCACGACTCACCGCCGTCGGATACGGCGACCAGATGATCAGCATGATCGGTCATGACGTGGGGAACGAGATCACCCGACTCCGCGACCTGCTCGACGAGGCGAGTCGGGCGACGCCTTCGGATGTCACCGACGTGATTCGGCAGGCGCTCGGCCACGTACGGTCCTTCAAGTCCATCGGCAAACGGTACGCCGACTGCATGACCGAACCGCGCGTGCAGCCGGTCGAGCCGTTGCTGCGGGGGGCTCAAAACCGGTTTAGCGTGGAGTGGGGGCGGCTCCATCTCGATCCGGTAGTAGAGATCGGCGGGCCGCTGCACGTGAAGGTCAACGACTATGTCCTAACGATGGTCGTTGGTGGTTTCCTCCGGAATGCTGCCAACGCCACTGCCAAGCCCCCGTTCGGCCGTGCCCAGATCACCGTCCGCGCCGAGGGCGACTGGTGCGTGATCTCCATAGAGGACAACGGGCCGGGCTTCGCGGCCGCCATGCCGACCGGCGTGAGCAAGCGCGGCAACGTGCTGGCCCGTCAGGTCATCGAGGAGTTCTACGGCGGGGAACTGGCGGAGCTGAACGACGGCACTGGCCCCGCCGGAATGCCCGGCGCCCACGTCCAGATCAGCCTTCCGCTGTGTCCTCGTACCACTCCCGCCACAGGCGAAGAGACCGCCGGTTGAGGTCGCGGAACTCTCCCACCGTCCTAGCTCGCCGGGCCAGGGCCTCGACCTCGTCGTATTCCCTGTAGAAGGCCGCCCGGCGGCTCCACAGCGGGCCGTCGGGTGAGGCCTCGGCCGTGCGTAGCTGCATCCAGTACCGCGCGGAGTCCAGCACGGCGAGAACGCGTCGCAGCGCGCCCTCCCCAGTCTCGGCGGTCAGGATGAGGGCGATCTCCCGGAGATTGCCCCACCACTTGTCGTCTTTCTTGTGTTCCAGCCGAACCGCCCGGTACTGATGCCGGAACGAGGCGTTCCCGTCGTCGTCGGTCTCCCCAGTGTTCATCGTGATGACCGCGGTGGGAATGTCGGTGTGATTGCACAGGTACCTGAGGATGTCGACTCCCTCTCCAAGACTGTTCTCGGAGAGATGGAGGTCGACGATCGCTCCATCGAAGTCCAGGACCCCACCGTCGCGTAGGAAACGGTCCCATTCCGGCTTCGAGTCCAACGGGAGACAGTCATATTCGGGCCCGAGCTTCTTGATGATGGAGCCGGTGTGGTGGTCGTCCACGATCAGGAGGCGGGGCAACCGGTCGCTCCTCGGCTCGCTGAGCCCGTAGTGAAGCGCCGAGTACAGTTCGGCGGCCGTCTTGAAGCGGTCTCCGCGTTCGGGAGACAGCGCCTTGTGGAGGACGTCCGCGAGATCACCGACTTCAACGCGGCGAGGCCGGACACCCGGCAACGGAACCTCTGTCTCCCAGGGGTAGTCGCCGGTCGCCGCCTCGTACAGGCACACCGCCAGGCCGTAGACGTCCTGATCGGTTAGCTCCTCCGGGGTAAGATCTCGCCCCGCGGGCTGGTCCGGAGGCAGGTACCTGGGGGTGCCCACTCCCGGGACAGCCCGCTCGCCCGCTCGGACGGCCAAGTCGAAGTCGATGATCGTGCAATCGTCGCCGGTCCACAGCACATTCCGCGGGGTGATGTCACGGTGATGGACATTCTTCTCGTGGAGGGCCTCTAGCCCTTTGGCAAGCTGTTCTCCGAACCGGCGAACCTCCTCCGGCTCTATGCAGCCGAGCTCGGCCAGGCTGATACCCTGCGTGTATTCGGAGACCAGGTAGGGGATGGCACGGTCATAAAGGTTGGTATGCACGGGACGCGCGATGGCGGGATGTCTGACTTCCCGCAACGCGGAGTACTCCGTAAGCACGCGTGCCTTCGCACGGGCGAGGTCGCGGTGGAACAGTTTGAGGACACGCTTCCCATCCTCGATGGTGTCGTGGACGTGGTAGACCACCGCGTGTGAGCCGGGCTCGCCGAGGCGATCCACCACCTCATACTTGTCAATCTTGAACCCGGCGGGGAGCCTCGCGTAGTCGGGCTCGGGCTCCGCGGAGAACACTCGGAAGGCGTGCGCCGCAGTCGGACGCTGGGTGGGGTCTTCGGCGCACATCGCCCGCACTATCTCGGCCCGTTGCGGGCCAAGCAGGTCCGCCAGCCTGCCCCACGGGTCGTCGAGTTCCGCCGGCTGGGCACCGGTGGCCAGCTCGAACGCGAGCACACCGGCAGCGTAGACATCGGAGCGGGTACTCAGCCGGTCAGGGCGAAGCATGCACTCGGGCGCCAGGTACGGGTCGCCCGAGGCGTCCAACAGCGCGTCGCCGTCAAGGGAACGCACACGGCGGGAGGGGCCGGTACGGGCGTATTGGAAGCGGGTGATGACGCCCCGCCCTTCCGCGTTGACGACCAGGGCGTCAAGGCAAATGGCACGGTGCAGCGTGTCGTGCGCATGAAGGTGGGAGAGACCCTCGAGAAGGTCGACGATCAACTCGGGGTGGGACTCTCCGGCAGTGTACGGGGCGTGATCGTCCATGACGACCACCACCTCGTCCTCACCCGGATTCTGAAAGCAGTCGAGAAACCGGATGATTCGGGGATGCGGTTCGACGTCGCGAAGAGTGTCATATCCGTTCCGCACCCGAGCGATGTGGGCTTGCCTCGCGTCGTCCGCCATGGCGCGCGGAGTGGAATGCACTTGGAGAAGCGCGATTTTTGACTTCGGATCCAAGACGTCGGCGGCACGAAACTCCGAAATCCATTCCGATGCGCCAATAGCGCCGATCGCCTCGATCACTTTCCAGCGCCCGAACACGGGCAGACCGGACACCGGACCGATCAATTTGGTCAGCGCACGGAGTATTTCATCTCGATAAATCCTGATCGGAGCGCGGTTTCCTCTTCGTTTCTCATCTTCGAGGGTGGTGAACAGGTCCGCAACGGGAATGGTGACGCGATGGTCTTGGCCCTCAGGGTCCGCGAGCCGGGCGTTCTCCCCTGCTAGGACGACGAGGCCATCGACGTGTATACGGCCCAGCCGCTCGTCCTGCTCAACGAGCCAACTACTGAAACGTTTGGCGTTCTCACGGATCTTCTTGGCGGGATTGGCGTATGCCGAACCCTGGAGCCAGCGCGGTCCCGCTGCAGTCACGGGGCCGCGTCCTCCCTTGACGTCGACGAGCACGACCGAATGGTCTGTGATGACAACGATATCGATCTCGCGCTCGTCTGCACCAGAGAAAGGAATGTCCACGTTGTGGACCGCGATCCAGCCATCCTCGTGCTTGTCCAGCAGGTCGATGACCAACTCTTCGGCCTCGTTCACCGGAGTTCCTCCGGCAATGATCAACGCCACCGCGGGGCCCCTTCTGGAATTGCTGCTGCGATCCGGTGCAGACGGGACGAATCGACCTTCTTTGGACCATACTGTAGTCCTACCGGCACAGTTGTAGGTCACTTTTGCGCCGAACCGGCCGTAACCGGCCCTGCCTGATTTCAAGAGTCCAGATCCCGGGTGTCGGCTGTGCGTGCGACACCAGGGCCCGGGATGAGGGGGACTCTTCTCCTATCGGTGAGCAGGGCGACGACCTCGCTGCGCCCGCCGTGATGTGGACCTCACTCGTACCGCCCGGCGCAACGAGTACCTGCTTTGGATCGCGCTGGCAGCCTGGATGACACCGGCTCGATCCGACGCCTGCGCCCCATGGCGGCGCCAGGCGCGGCAGGCCAGCAAGTGCTCAAGCATTCCGATCAACACAGTCGTCACTATGTGTAATGAGCGACTGGCTTCTTGCGGTGCCCGAACCTCCACCCTTGGTGAGCACAGGGTGCGCACGAACTGTAATGGATCACGGGGGATGGGGGCGCATCATGCGAACCTCTGACCTGCGGTAATGCGAATGCGCGAGGATAGTGAACTAGCCCATAACACGCCAAAAAAGGAACTGCTAATGCGGTTTGGGTGCAAGCCCATCCGGGGTTCAAATCCCCGATCCTCCGCCACACTGACCAGGGGCTTCGTCCAAGATCTAGATCTTGAGCGAAGTCCCTGTCGCGTTTCGGATGCCCGTTCTTCCTGGCCTGGTGTGCACGGGATGTCGTCGGAGTGCTTTCGTCACCGACGATGCGGATGCTGGCCGTCTCGTCTTTGATTACCCTGCGTGTTGACCGCGCCGGTTGCGTCGGTCCGCAGGTGAGATCACGTTGGCGGCGTCAGGTGTGCTCTGCCGCGTCCAACGAGGGACGACCGCAGCCACCGCCTCGGCGGCTGCCCGGGACACCTCCGGAAGCACCGACGTGTAGGTGTCGGCGGTGAACGAGTGGCGGGCGTGGCCGAGAGTCTCGCTGATCAGTTTCATGTTGACGCCGACCGCGACCCCGTCCACGCCCGGCTCGCCCCGCATGTCCGAGCACATGCACAGTGGCATCGTCATCCACCCCCGCGGCGACCACGACTCCACCGGGAGCCCGGCCGGTCACAGACCGGTCAGACGGTCAACTGTGCGCGTCACGCGATCAACTGCGGCGGCGCGGTGGAGGCGAGACTGGAAGGCATGTCCACGCCTCAGTCCTCGCCGCCGTCCGCAGACACTTCGCCGCCCAAGTCCTCGGCGCGGTCCGGCGGCTCGACGAACTGGTCACCGATCGTCGCGCTCGCTGCCGGGATCGCGGTGCTCGTCGGTAGCGAGTTCCTGCCGGCGAGCGTGCTGCCCGCGATGGCCGGCGACCTCGGGGTCAGCGAGGGCACCGCCGGGCTGGCGGTCGCGGCGACCGCGGTCGCGGGCGCGATCACCGCCCCCAGCATCGCGGTGCTGCTGCCGCGGACCGACCGGCGCACGGTCCTGACCGGGCTGCTGGTCGCGGCGGCCGTCTCGAACCTGGCGGTGGCGGTCGCCCCCGGTTTCGCCGTCCTGCTCCTCGGCCGGCTCGTCCTCGGCGTCGCCATCGCCGGGTACTGGTCGTTCGCGTTCGGCGCCGGGACCCGCGCCGTGCCGGGACGCGACAGCGTGGTGTCAACGTCCATCGCGCTGGGCGTAACCCTCGCGACGATCGGCGGCGTCCCGTTGGCGTCCCTGCTCGGCGACGCGGTCGGCTGGCGGTTGGTGTTCGGCGTCGCGGCGGCCCTCGGCATTGCCGCTGCCCTGGCCGTGGCCCTGACGTTGCCGCCGGTACCCCCGCACCCGGCCGCCGGAATGGCGATGCTGCGGGCGGCGCTCGCCAACCGGTGGCTGATGGCCGGGGTGCTGGGCGTGGTCCTGGTCGCGTTCGGCAACTTCGCCGCCTACCCCTTCGTCCGGGTCGCGATCGAGGACGTCGACGCGGGCGCCACGGTATGGCTGCTGCTGGCCTGGGGCGTGGGCGGGATGGCGGGCAACCTCGCCGCCGGGCGGTTCGCGGGACGGCTGCGCGCTGTGGTCGCCGCGGCCCCGCTTCTGCTGGCCGGCGGCCTGCTGGTCACCGCGACCGCGCCATCCCTGCCGGTGCTGGCCGCGGGGGTCGTCGTGTGGGGCCTGGCCTTCAACATGGTCCCGGTCGCCACCCAGCTATGGGTGACCCGCGTCGAGCCCGAACGCGCCGAGTCGGCCCTTTCGTTGCAGGTCACCGCGTTCCAGGTGGCGATCACGCTGGGGTCGGCGTCAGGAGGCGCGCTCCTGGACGCCCGCGGCATGCAGGCGGCCTTCCTGCTCGGGACGGGGTTCGCCGCGGCGGCCGGGCTGCTTTTCGCCGCGCTGCGCGTCCCGCGCGGGTGACGGCTCCCGCCAGGCCTGCGGCGCGACGCCGTGGTGGGACGAGAACGCCCGGCTGAAGGCAGCGGTGGAGCCGTACCCGACGGCGGACGCGATGTACTCCACCGGACGCGAGGGGTCCGCGAGCAGTCGGCGCGCCTCCCGCATCCGGATCTCCCGGAGCACCTCCGCGGGTCCGCGGCCGAGGGCGCGGCGGAACCGCTCGCCCAGGGCGGAACGCGACAGATGGACCAGGCGGGCCATCCCCTCGACGGTCCACGGCTCGGCCGGGCGGGCGGTCACGGCGGCCACCACCGCGGTGACGGCCTCGTCGGGAGGTCCGGCGTCGCCGCCCTCGTCCTCCTGCCAAGAGGTGGTCATCGCCGCGCCGATCAGGTTGCCGTAGCTGGCGGCGAACAGGGTCGGCCGGCACGCACGTTCGAGCGGGCACTGCGTGACGAGCGCCATGACGCCGCCATGCCGGCTGCCGAAGCCGCGGACCACCAGCGGGCTGGGCAGCCGACGGACCGGGACGGCCATGCGCAGGTCCGCTACAACCAAGGCGGACTCCTCGTGCCGCTCCGACGCGGTGAGCCGGTAAGCGGTGCGGGCGTCGATGAGGACGGCGTCCCCCTCCGCGAGCGACTGCGCCTCGAACGCCACCTCAAGCGTGAGTTCGCCCTCCAGCACCAACGCCCACAGCGGGACCGGCCGTTCGGTGAGCACCGCGCCCGCCGGCAGCTGGACATGGTCCATGCCCGACATCTCCCACGCCGGTTCCGGGGAGGAGGTGCCGACGTCGTCTGCCCGTGAGATATCCACGATGTTCGCCACGTGAGCTGAAGCAGAGACAAGACGGCGGCCTATTCCCGCGCGTCCCGGATGGCGTCCCGGTTGGCGAGCCTCGACTGGCTACGGGAGTCGACCTGGTGATTACAGTGAGTGCTCGGATGGCGAGGTCTACCTTCGGCTCCATCGACGGTCGGTGAGCACAAGGTGCGCACGAACTGTAATGGATCACGGTGGATGAGGCTGCATCATGTGGTCGCTGACCTGCGGGAACGCGAATTCGCCGGGATGGAATCATCACATAGCACGCCAAGAATGGCTCTGCTCATGCGGTTTGGGTGCAAGCCCATCCGGGGTTCACATCCCCGATCCTCCGCCACTCTGACCAGGGACTTCGTCCAAGATTGTGATCTTGAGTGAAGTCCCTGTCGCGTTCCAGAGGTGCCAATGGGCCAACCCCGACAGGATGACCGGAGAGTCCGGGGCTTGGACGCTCCGGGCGTCCTGTGGCTTCAGCCCCGCGTCATCACTGCTGGGGTGGCTGCGGCATGTCGGCTTTCGACGGCACCGCTAGGTCTTTGTGGACGACGGTGAACCCGCCGGACAGGACGGGGGAGAACGGGGCCGGTGCCATCGCGGTGCCGACCTGCTCGGGTTCGTAGGTCTCACCCTGGGGGTTGACGAGCATGTTGGCGTACTCCCAGGACATCCCGATCCTGTCTTTGGACCGGCCTGGCTTGCCACCGTGGTCCCGGCCGGCGTCGTAGACGCTGAAACCCTTGGTCATACCGACCCATGGCGGGCCCTCGCAGCCCTCGGGGGTCGGGGTGTCCTCCACGCACCACGTCTTGACGATCTCGGCGGTGATCGTGGCGTAGCCCGGGGAGGTGATCAGCGAGTCGGCCCGGCCGATCGCGTAGAAGGTCCGCTTCCCCGGAGCGAAGTGGTGCTTGATCTTCACCGTGCCGGTCGCATCGTTCGGCGACCCGGTGATCGTCGCCCCGCCGGGGAGAACGCGGTGGTGAGTGAACGGAGCCTGACGGACGTCGAAGGTGAAGAAGCGGCGGTCCTTGTCGTCCTTCGGCAGGAACGTCATCCGGAACTCGCCGGACCCGGTGACGCCGGCGACCTTGGGCTTGTTCGGCTTGATCTTGGCCTGGACCGCACCTGTGGTCGCGGTGACCACGGCCGCAGCGGCCACGCCCGCACCGAGAACAAGGACAGCGGCCTTACGTGCGCGCTTCACGATCATCTGGGAGTTCTCCTTCTATCTGATGTTTCGTCGCCGAGCGGTGATGCAGGGGAGGTGATCGAGTCCGCGGACACAGCCAGAGCTGGGCGGTGGCGTCGAAGCTCCTGGGCGTGGGCCCGGTCCATGCTGAGAGCCGGTCAGGCCGCGCGGCGTCGCCGGTAGTAGTGGACGGTGACCGCGATCAGCAGCGGGCCCCAGAACACGACCGGTGCGAAGGAGGCGTTCATCAGCCACGCCCATGCGCCGGTCGGGGAACCGGAGCTGCGATGCGTCCAGGTGTAGAAGTAGCCGGCGGCGTACAGCAGCACCGCCATCGCCCCCAACGTCGCGGTGGTGACCGCGAACCGCACCGAC
The DNA here is from genome assembly GCF_040492065.1 of Actinomadura sp. NPDC000929. Lineage (NCBI taxonomy): Bacteria > Bacillati > Actinomycetota > Actinomycetes > Streptosporangiales > Thermomonosporaceae > Actinomadura > Actinomadura sp. NPDC000929. The sequence goes on from NZ_JBEUPA010000008.1 coordinate 70,251, forward strand.
ACGCGCTTGCCGCCGACGAACCCCATCCAGCGGGGGAACCGCTCCCCCCACGGCTGGATCAGACCGAGGGTGGCGAACGATGCGACCTCACTCAGCAGGATCAGGGCGAGCACGTACGCCGAGCCCCAGCCGGGGACGTGCAGTTCCACCATCGCCTCGTCGGTGAAGCCCATCCCGAACCCCCACGCCATCGGCAGCCGCCACAACGCCGACGGCAGCGTCGTCAGGGCCGCCGCGTGCGCCGCCCAGCGCGCCCATCTGGGCACACCAGGCACGGTGCGGAACCCCGCTTTCCAGCCGCCCCGCTGGACTTGGACGCCAGCGGACGCCGTTTCGATAAGGGTCGTGGTCATCGTGGCTCCTTGAGAGTGGCGCTCCGGCTCCCGATCCCGGCATGAACGACTTTGCTGGGATCGGGGGCCGGATCCCTCCCCCAGCCGGGTGGGCCGTGCCGTCCCGTCTCCCCCGTGAGAGCTACAGCCGCACGTCCCGCCTGACCAGGGATGACAAGGGGCCAAGAAGACCAGCTCGCCGCGCCACGCGGACGCGGGCGTCGTCGCCGGCCGGGTCAGCCGGGCGGCCATCTGCTGCCAGGCCGCGTCCAGCGCCACGAAACCCCGCTCCACATGCGAACCTGGACAAGCGGTCTGAACGTAGTGGCAGCGCCTCCGAAGGCGATCAACGCTCCTCCCTCAACCCCAGTTCAGGGGCGTATCCGACGGAAATTCCTACAGGGGAAGGCGGACGGGCGTGGGGTCTTCCCTGTGAGGTCGGTGGGGTGCGGCGGATCGCCGGGTCCTTGCTGTCCCCCACCGCCACCACCGCGCCGCCCACGTCCGTTGAAAGAACTGCCCACGGGTTCAGGGGCAGGCGGTTTCACCGGGATGGTTCGGTGGCTGCCCGGGCATCTCGGGAAACCTAGGTGTAGGTGTCTGCGGTGGATGAGGAATGCGAGGCGCCCCCGCGTTTCGCTGATCATCTTTAGGCCGACCTTGGCGAGCGGCGCCAGCGTGGCCGCTCCGTGGAAGCGGATCGGCGGCAAGGCGCTTCTTTCTCGGTCTCTGGGTTGCTGGACTGGGCTGGAGGCGCCTTGGCTTGGGCCCTGGTTGCGTGGCGTGTCCCGTGATAGGGAGCGAGTATGGCGCTGCCTCGCCCGTTCAACACTGAGATCTATGTCCACCCGGACATTGCCGGCCTGGAAATCACACGGCTGGCCGCTCGCCTGCCCGAGTGGGCGGGACGGCAAGCCACTGAGCCGGCCGACCGGCCTGCCGCCGAGGCGGCGATCCGCGGGTTGTACGAACTGGTCGGCGCGCCGCAGCCTCGGCTGGTGTGGATCGATTCACCTCGCGGGGATCCCGATTGGAACTGGAGTGAGTTCGGCTCGCCAAAGCCCCAGGCGATCGCGGCCGCTCACGGTGTGCCGGAACCGGGCGAGTTCCTCCTGACCCTGCTCAGCGGTCATCGGGGAAAGAGGGGCGGATGGTTTTTCCGTAAACGGCGACGGGAGGTCTGGAAACGGAGGCTGGCGCTGTGGAAGGAACTCATCGAGTCCTGCGGCGGCTGGTGGCCCTTCAAGGAGGTCTGCCTGGTGTGCGAGCGGCCCGCTCAGATCCGTCTCGCCAAGGCGCCAAGGTCCTTGGAAGGCCCTTTGGTGCTGCACTGCCGCACAGGTCCGGCTTTAAGTTACCGCGACGGCTTCCACCTGTACGCGCTGCACGGAAGGGTCGTCCCCGACGACGCCATCAGCGGCGAGCGGACAGGGGCCAGTCGGCCGTCCGGATTACCGGACAACCTGGCGGAATTGATCGATGACAGCAGTGCCGAGGCCGTCGCCCGGCTCGCCGGCAAGGACTTGCGTGGGGCCGACCTGCGGGGCGTCCGGTTCCCCGAGGGGACCGACCTCATAGGCGCCGACCTCAGCGGAGCCGATCTGCGCCATGCTGATCTCTCCTGCGCCGATCCGGGCGGGGCCCCTGTCCTGGGAGCCCGGTTCGCTCGCGCCAAACTCGTCGGAGCGGATCTACGCGACGCCGACTTCGGCATCGTCGGCGATTTCGTCGGTGCCGACCTGACCGATGCCGACATGACCGGCGCCTACTTCGGCGGCGCCCCCGAGATCGGCACCTCGTGCTTCAATGACGCCAAGCTCGTGCGGACCAAGTTCATCGGCGCCCACCTGGTAGGAGCCTATTTCAGCGGCGCCGACCTCACCGGGACGGATTTCACCGGCGCCCGCCTACACTACTCTTCTGGATCGATAGACTCGAGCTACATACTGTCGCGCTTCGCTCAGTGCACCTGGGACTCCACGACGAGATGGCCGGACGACGAGATGGCCGAGGCCGTCCGCCGGGTATCCGGCCCCATCGACCAGGACACCTTTCGAGTACGCAAAGAGCCACCAACTCCACCCGGACGACGGGAACCCCTCCCTCAACCACACCCCCTTCCGGAGGGCGACCCCTTCTTCGACATCGGCCACTAATTGGCAGTCGTCAACATCCTGGGTGGATGAACTCACCTGGCCGCTTGCTGTTGCGCTAACCACTGAGCCATACACGCGCCGGCAGTGTGACGACCGCGCATGGACGATCTTCGGGTTTTGGGTCTTGACGGATCTTCACAGGATGCTCAGACTCCTGCATGGGAGCGCTCCCACACTCCGGCTCACTCGTCCCGCTTGGCCGGATCACTCAGCGATTCTCATGGGTGCGCCTCCTCCACCACCCCGAGATTCTGGAGTACCGGATGAGACGCGGCATCGGGATCCTCGCCACGGCCGCGACGAGCATCGTCGCGCTTCTCGCCCCGCCGGCGCAGGCGTTGGAGCACGTCGACCCGCTGGCCGGGAAGGCCAGGTTCTACGTCGAGCCCTCGACGAACGCCGAGCGACAGGCTGACGTTTGGGCGGCCGCGGGGCGCGATGCCGACGCGGCGCACATGCGGGCCCTGTCCAAGGTCTCGCAGGCGATCTGGTTCACCAGCGGCACCCCCGCTGAGGTGCGGACGGCGGTGCGGCAGACGATGGTCAGAGCCGCCAAGCAGCACGCCGTTCCGGTGCTGGTCGCGTACTACGTACCGGGCCGGGACTGCTCGCAGTACTCAGCGGGTGGCGCTCCGACCGAGGCCGCCTACCGCGCCTGGATCGACGCCTTCGCCAAGGCAATCGGCGGTGGCCGGGCCGTGGTGATCGTGGAGCCCGACGGGCTGGCGCTGCTGTCCAGCGAGCCGTGGTGCAACGAGGGCGGCGGCGGTACCACTGGAACGCCGGAGGACACCGCCCGGGTCGACGAACGCTTCCGCGAGATCAACTACGCGGTCGGCGCCCTGCAGCGGCTGCCGCGCACCGGCGTCTACGTGGACTCCGGACACTCGGACTGGCAGCCCCTCAACGACTACGACGCCGGATACGGCGAACCGCGCGCCCAGCTCGGCATGGCCAGCCGCCTGCTGAAGGGCGGCGTCGCCAAGGCCGACGGCTTCGCGCTGAACGTCTCCAACTACCGCAGTGACGAGGAGTTGGTCTCGTACGGCACCAGGCTGTCCAAGTGCCTGCGCTTCCGTCAGGAGACGGGCGCGACCAGTTGCTCCGACACCGACCTGGCCACCGTCCCGGACGATCCGCGCGAGCTCACACACTTCGTCCTGGACACCAGCCGCAACGGCCAGGGGCCGTGGACGCCTCCGGCAGGCAAGTACACCGACCCTCAGGTCTGGTGCAACCCGCCGGGCCGCGGCCTGGGCGCCCGGCCCTCGACCCGCACCGGTGATCCCCTGGTCGACGCGTTCCTCTGGATCAAGCGTCCCGGCGAATCCGACGGCCAGTGCACCCGCGGCACCGCCGGTCCGGAGGACCCCGAGTACGGCGTGGTCGATCCTGCGGCCGGCGCCTGGTGGCCCGAGTACGCCTTGGGCCTCGCCCAGCGAGCCGTACCTCCTCTCCGCTGACCGGCCCCAACCGGACCTGCGTGACGCGGTCAAGGCCGCCCGAGTTCCGCAACCCGCCTGCCCCTTCCGGAGCACGGGCGGCCTGCGCTCAGGGCGTCACGACGGGGAAGTTCGGCTCGGGTCCTCGATGACGGCGAGCAGCCGGCGCAGCGCGGCACCGTCGCCGGTGGTGGTGACGCCGGCGGCGTCCTGGCCGCCGGCCAGGGCGAGCAGCATCGGCTTGGTCAGCGAAAGGGTCAGGTCGGCGCCGCCCGCACCGTCGGGGATCTTCCGGTGCATGAGCGCCCCGTTGGACAGCGACATGCGGTACCGGTCACCGGAATCGGTGAACTCCCAATCGATGGTCAGGTGCTCGTTCCAGGCTTTGGGGCCGTTGACGCGGATGGCGAGCGAGTCGAAGACCTGCTCGACGCCGAGGCCCGCCGCCATCCCACCGGAGATGCTGGTCGGAACCGGCGGGACGCCGCTGAATCAGAACGAGAAAGAATGGGCGCTGTGGTAAACGGCCACGCCGTAACCGATTGCGGTGATCACTACCAGGCCGAGCGCTCCGAGAAGGAACCCGGCCACGGTACATGAGACCGGACGCTTGGCGGGGGCCCACAATGGTCCCCACACCCAACCGAGCACAGCACCGAGCGGGGGGAGCCCGAACACGGCGACCGCCCCTAGCAGCACGCCCGACTTGGTCCGGTGATTGCCGCGCCAGTCGGTCCCACTGAGATGATGTGCAGCCGATGAGGCCGCCTCGCACCATGCCACGATGAAGACGAGCCAGATGATCAGGGCGATGACCAGCATACCGATCATGTCCTTGCGCCAGGTCTCCACGGTTGGCTCCCGGATGTAGCACAAGATCGCCCACGCCATGCTCGTGCGGCGCGGCATGCTGACTCATCTCGGCGCGAACGTCTCACGCGCATACCGCATCAACGGTAGGAGATTCTGGGCCGCAGGAACACCTCCGGCGCGACCCCTGGTCGAGCTCCGTTCACGGACGCTTACATAAGCGATGTCGTGAACTGATCCGAAAGGTCGTCCAGGAAAAATTGACCTGACAAAGGCCAAGTGGCGCAGGAGCAGCTACAGCGGTGCCGTCCGGTCCGCCGCCGCCGCGCACTGACCACCAGTCGCCCACCCTTGCTGGCCGCCCGTTCCGCCGAGGAGCGGCGAGTCGTGGAAGATTGCAGGAGGAGAGGCGTGTCACCTGGGAGGGGCGATGCTGTTCAGGCGGGAGGTCCTTGAGGGGATCGCGGGCGGGCGGATCGACCGGGTGTTCCGGGTGTGGGCCAAGCCCCCGGTCCGCGCGGGGAGCACGCAGCGCACCTGGGCGGGGATCATCGTCATCGACTCGGTCACGGCCGTCACCCCCGAGGAGATCACCGAGGAGGACGCGCTGCGTTCGGGCTTCGACAGCCGCGCGGCGCTGCTCACCGCCCTGTCCAAGAGCACCAAGCAGGGCGGCTACCACCGCGTCATGCTCCGTCTGGGCGGGCCCGACCCCCGAGCGGAACTGGCCGGGAACGCCGACCTGACCGACCAGGAACTGGCCGGTCTCAAAGCCTCCCTCGACGCCATCGACACCCGCAGCCGCCGCGCCCCCTGGACCCGCGAAGTCCTCCGACTCATCGAGGAGCACCCCGGCCTGCGCGCCCTGGACCTGGCCGAACGCCTCGGCCGGGACAGACTCCCTTTCAAGGCCGACGTCCGCCGCCTCAAAGCCCTCGGCCTCACCGAAAGCCTGGAGACCGGGTACCGCCTCACTCCGCGCGGCAAGGCCCTCATGGCCTACCTACGGTCCTTGACCGAATGATCTGATCCCGGGTTCTGCGAGACGCTGCGCGGCCTTGCCGCCTCCCTGCGACGGGCCGGGGTGTGGTTAACCGAACCCCCGGTCCGCCTGCTTCCACGATCGACCCGGCGGCGCCTCCGGGACGAGTCTGGAGACATCCGTTCACGCAGTTCGGAAGGTGTCTCATGGCGATTCTCGTTTCCCGCGTCACGCGCCGGTCCCGCTTCGGCTCGTCGCTCTGGCGGCGTTCCGCTTACGCGCTCGCGGCCCTGCCTGCGGGGCTTGCCTCGCTCACGGGGGCGCGGGTGCAGCCTGCACTCGCGCACCGCCTGCTGGACGTGCCGTCCGGGCGTCCCGGACGGTTCCGAACGATCCTGCACGCCCTCCTCTCGCTACCCCTCGGCGTCCTGTCGCTCCTGGCAGGCGCGTACGGGTGGGGGATCGTCGTGCTCAACCTGTTCTACCCGGCCCGCTGGCTCATCGGGATGGGCGGTTCGCTGAAGGACGCCTGGGGCGGCCCGACGCTGGCCGGCGCCTGGGCCGTCCACGCGACGGGCGGGCTGGTGATGCTGCTGCTGATCCCCGCCCTGATGAAGGGCATCACGACGTTGCAGGCCCGCCTGATGGTCCGCGTCCTCGGCAGGGCGGACGGGACAATTGTGCGATGACACAGGTGCTGAGGGCCTCGGCCGTCCACCGGGCCTGGTCGGAGGCGCTCTACCTGCTCGCCGGCGCTCCGATCGCCCTGGCCGGGGTGTACTACGCGGTGTTCTCGGGCGCGTTCGGCATCGTCATGTCGGTCACGCGGCTGGGCGCGGCCGCGACGGCGGCGGTGCTGCGCGGCGCCTGCCGGTTCGGGGAGTTGCACCGCCGGCTCGCGGCCGTCCTGCTGGACGAGCGGGTTCCGGCGCCGGGCCAGCCGCGGTCGCGGGCCGGGCTGCGGGCCTGGGTGCGGGACGCGCACGACGCCACGGGGTACCGCGCGTTCCTGCATCTGCTCGTCCGGTTCCCGCTGGCCGTCCTCGGCGTCGTCGTGGTGCTCGTGACCTGGGTGTATGGATTCCTCCTGCTGACGTATCCGATCCAGCTCCCCCTGCATCTGAACGAGATCACCACCCGCGACTCGGGCGGCAGGGTCCGGCACGGCCTGGTCGTCGGCGGGTTCTACTTCGACACCTGGCAGCGCAGTCTGCTGGTGGCTCTGGCCGGCGCCGTCCTGCTGGCGTTGGCGCCGCGGGCCGTGCGGCTGGCCGTGCGTCTCGACCTGGCGGTACTGCGGTCGCTGCTCGGTCCGCGGCCGGACGACGCGCGCATCCGCGACCTGGAGCTGAGCCGGTCGTACGCGGTCGAGGACGCGGCGGCGACGCTCCGCCGGATCGAGCGGGACCTGCACGACGGCGCCCAGGTGCGGCTCGTCTCGCTGACCATGACCCTGACCGCGCTGCAGGAGACCCTCCCGGCCGACACCCCCGAGCCCGCCCGCGAGCTGGTCGCCGCCGCGCGCACCGGCGCGCGGGAGGCGATCGCCGAGCTGCGCGAACTGGTGCGCGGCATCCACCCGCCCGTCCTGGACCAGGGGCTGGACGCGGCGCTGGCGACGCTCGCCGCCCGCAGCCCCGTCCCGGCGGAGCTGGAGACGGACCTGCCGGTCCGGCCGTCCGCGGCGATCGAGTCGATCGCCTACTTCTGCACCGCCGAGCTGCTGGCCAACGCGGGACGGCACGCGGTGGCCCGCCGGGTCGCCGTGTCCGCCGTCCAGCCGGGGGACGGCACGCTGCGGCTGTCGGTCACCGACGACGGGAAGGGCGGCGCGCGGGCGCGTCCCGGCGGCGGGCTCGCCGGGCTGGCCGAGCGGGTGCGTACGGTGGACGGCGAGCTGTCCGTGCTGAGCCCGCCGGGAGGACCGACCACCGTGACCGTCACGCTCCCTCTCACCACCTCATGACCGGTCTGCGCGTGGTGATCGCCGAGGACGCGGCGATCCTGCGGGACGGCCTCGCCCACCTGCTCGGGCTGCGCGGCCACTCGGTGGTCGCGGCGGTCGGCGACGCGCCGGCGCTGCACGCGGCCGTGGCCGAGCACGGGCCGGACGTCGCAGTGGTCGACATCCGGATGCCGCCGACGCACACCGACGAGGGGCTGCACGCCGCGATCGAGCTGCGCCGCGTCCGTCCCGGGCTCGGCATCCTGCTGTTCTCGCAGTACGTGGAGACGCGGTACGCGGCCGAGCTGCTGGCGGGCTCGCCCGCGGGCGTCGGCTACCTGTTGAAGGAGCGGGTGTCCGACCTCGACGACTTCGTGGACGCGCTGAACCGCGTCGCCGCCGGGGGCACCGCGCTCGACCCGGAGGTCGTGGCGCACCTGCTCGGCGCCGCCCGGCGCGACGACGGGCTCGCGTCCCTCACCCCGCGCGAGCGGGAGGTCCTCGGCCTGATGGCGGAAGGCCGGACGAACGCGGCGATCGCCGCGTCCCTCGTGGTCACCGAGCGGGCCGTGGAGAAGCACATCGCGAACATCTTCACCAAGCTCGGCCTCGCGCCCACGGGCACCGACCACCGCCGTGTCCTGGCCGTCCTGCGCTATCTGGGAGCGTCCTGATCGTCCGTTGAGGGGCGTCCTGCGGCCAGGCGGGCCCGGCTTTTCGCCGAGCCCGCGTTGTCGGGTCCGCTTCCGTGTGTCAGCGCTGGAGAGTCAGCAGACCCGGCCGGTAGGGCAGGAGGCCGTAGTCGCCGCCGGAGCTGGGGCTGCGCCCCTGGTAGAGCAACTGCAGGTTGCAGGGGTCGACGGTGAAGGTCTGGTCGGCGCCGGCGCGGATCAGTTCGCCGTGGCTGATGTCGTTGGTCCACGTGGCGCCGCTGTTGGCCTTGCCGGCGAAGGGGTTGCTCTCGGTCGCGGCCTGCGGGGTCCACGAACCGTTCAGGCTGGTGGCCGTGAACGAGCGGAAGTAGCGCCCCTGCGAGCCGATCGCCTCGACGAGCATGAGGTAGCGGCTCTGGCCCTGGAGCTTGTAGACCTGGACGGCCTCGAACAGGTTGTTGGTCGAATCGCTCATGACCACTGTCGAGGTCGTGCCGAAACTGCCCGGGAAGTTCCCGATCGGCATACTGGCCCGGTAGATCTTGCCGTTGTCACCGGCGAAGAAAAGGTACATGTTCGTGCCGTCGCCGATAAGCGTCTGATCGATCGGGCCCGTTCCGGAGCCGCTGATGCTTCCGGAGAAGAGCACCTGCTGCGATGACCACCCATTCGGGTTGGTGGGGTCGCTCGACGTCCGGTAGGAGAAGGCGGTCCCGCCCCACTGGTAGGCGAGCACCCAGACGTTCTTCGGCGCGAAGTAGAAGAGCGTGGGCGCGACGGTGGAATTCGACATCGTATTCTGACTGGCCGAGGCCATCTCCGACCAGTTGGTGAAGGGGCTGAAGTTCATCGAACCCCATCTCGTCCCCGTGTCGTGCGTCGTCGCATAGACGAGATGCCGGCCGTTGTAGGGGGCGACGGTGAAGTCCTTGAGCGAGACCCACCCCGACTTGGGCTGCGCCAGCGGGCCGGTCGACGTCCAGCGGTAGGCCGACGGGAGATCGCACGCGGGAGTGGAGCCGCCGCCGACCGGGACGAGCTGCCACTGCTGGTTGTCGCCGCCCCAGTCGTCGTACTGGACGATGTTCGCGTTGTCGGCGGTGGAGCCGCCTTGCACTTCGAGGGCCTTGCCGCTGTGGCGCGACACGAACCTCACGTAGCCGCCAGGGCTGTCGGCCAGCCGCCACTGCTGGTTGGCGCCGTTCAGGTCGGACCACTGGACGATCGAGCCGCCGTTGGCGGTGGAGAAGTTGTAGACGTCCAGCACCTTGCCGGAGTGGCGGGACCTGATGCGGTAGTAGCCGTCGCCGGAGTCGACGAACTGCCACTGCTGCTGGTTCTGATCGTTTCTCGTCCACTGGGTGATGCGGGCGCCGTCGCCGGTCGCCAGGTTGTAGACGTCCAGAGCCTTGCCGCTGTTGCGGTTGACCAGGACGTACCACGTGTTCACATCCACTGTCGCGGCCTGGGCGGGCTGTGGGTTCGTCACGCACATGAGCACCGAAAGCAGGAGCGATGCCAGCACCGCGCCGGTCCTCACCATGACCTTCTTCCTTTCGTTGGGCGTGGATGTTAGCGCTAACAATTTCTGTCGGACGAGACCTTCTCTCCATCGGCGGCCAGGGGGTGGCGGTGGCCGGAGTAAATAACAGGCAGAAAGGCATCGTCAAGGGCCCGGGAACTTCGAAAAGTTTCGAGCGCCGGCCAGCCGAAAGATCACGCATACGGCGCCATGAAAGATATGGAAACTATTGACGGAATCTGCGGGGGCTCACACACTGAGTCCGCGACGCCCTGGTGGTGTGTGCGTTCCTGTGAAGGAGCGCGGCGTCTTTTACACGGCTGTGTTCCGTGCTCCCACCCCTCGTTCATTCATGGAGGAACAGACGTGCGTACGAACGCCATGCTCAGGCCCGGGATCCGTAAGCGGGCCCTTCTCGCGGGCACCCTCGGGGTGCTCGCCGCCGCTCTGGTGGCACCGCCCCCGGCCACCGCCGCCGAGAGCACGCTGGGTGCCGCGGCGGCGCAGAGCGGCCGCTACTTCGGCACCGCCATCGCCTCGGGCAGGCTCAACGACTCGGCGTACACCACGATCGCGAGCCGCGAGTTCAACATGGTGACCGCCGAGAACGAGATGAAGATCGACGCCACCGAGCCCCAGCGGGGCCAGTTCAACTTCAGCTCCGGCGATCGGGTCTACAACTGGGCCGTCCAGAACGGCAAGCGGGTACGCGGCCACACCCTGGCCTGGCACTCCCAGCAGCCCGGCTGGATGCAGAGCCTCAGCGGCGGCACGCTGCGCCAGGCGATGATCGACCACATCAACGGGGTCATGGCCCACTACAAGGGCAAGATCGCCCAGTGGGACGTCGTGAACGAGGCCTTCTCCGACGACGGCTCGGGAGGCCGCCGCGACTCCAACCTGCAGCGCACCGGCAACGACTGGATCGAGGTCGCCTTCCGCACCGCGCGCGCCGCCGACCCGGCCGCCAAGCTCTGCTACAACGACTACAACATCGAGAACTGGTCCTGGGCCAAGACCCAGGGCGTGTACGCCATGGTCCGCGACTTCAAGCAGCGCGGCGTGCCCATCGACTGCGTCGGCTTCCAGTCCCACTTCAACAGCGGCAGCCCCTACAACAGCAACTTCCGCACCACCCTGCAGAACTTCGCCGCCCTCGGCGTCGACGTGGCCATCACCGAACTGGACATCCAGGGCGCCTCGGCCACGACCTACGCCAACGTGACGAACGACTGCCTGGCCGTCTCGCGCTGCCTCGGCATCACCGTCTGGGGCGTGCGCGACACCGACTCGTGGCGCTCGGAGCAGACCCCGCTGCTGTTCGACGGCAACGGCAACAAGAAGGCCGCCTACACCTCGGTCCTCAACGCCCTCAACGGCACCTCGTCTCCCCCCACCGGCTCCGGCAAGACGATCAAGGGCGTCGGTTCGGGCCGCTGCCTGGACGTGCCGAACGCGAGCACCACCGACGGCACCCAGCTCCAGCTGTGGGACTGCCACAGCGGAACCAACCAGCAGTGGACCTCCACCGACGCGGGCGAGCTCAGGGTCTACGGCGACAAGTGCCTCGACGCCGCCGGGACCGGCAACGGCGCCAAGGTCCAGATCTACAGCTGCTGGGGCGGCGACAACCAGAAGTGGCGCCTCAACTCCGACGGATCGATCGTCGGTGTCCAGTCCGGCCTCTGCCTGGACGCCGCCGGCAGCGCCAACGGCGCCCCGATCCAGCTCTACTCCTGCTGGAACGGCAGCAACCAGCTCTGGAGCCGCGCCTGACCTACCGCACGACGCTGTGCTGGGCGCGCGCGATGGGCATGTACGTCGGGGACGCGTCAGTGGTCAGGAACGCCAGGACCATGGCGCGCACCGCTTCGGCGTGCTCCATCAGCAGCAGATGGCTGGCGTTGGGCAGCACGGCCAGCTCGGCGGTGGGCAGCGCGCGGTAGAGCGCCACGGTGTGGTCGAGCGTGACCAGATCGTCGTCGCCGGACAGGACGAGAGTCCTGGCCGTCACCGCGCGCAGCTCGGCCGGGTCGAGCCGCGGCTCGGTCGCGGCCGCGTGCGCGATCTTGCCGAGGACGACCGGGAAGTGGTCGCGGCCGTCGGGCGACACCTCGGCGTAAGCGTCGACGAGCGCGGCGGGCGTCTCGCCGTCCGCCGACGGCTTGAAGATCAGTCCGTCCAGGTCGCAGGCGGTGCTGATGAGGACGAGGCGCTCGACCAGGTCGGGGCGGCGCATCGCCACCCACAGCGCCACCGTCCCGCCGGCGCTGTAGCCCACCAGCCGGGCCGGGCCGCCGACCACCCGCTCCAGGAACGCGATCGTGTCCCGGGCCATGAGCTCCATGGTGATCGGACCGGGGGCGTCGGGCGTGCGGCCGTGGCCGCGGCGGTCGGGCAGGTAGATCTCGAACGTGTCGGCGAGCCCGTCGAGGTTGCCGGTGAAGCAGCGGCCGTCGGTCAGCCCGCCGTGCAGGAGCACCACGGGGTCGCCCTTGCCGCGCTGGTCATGCCACATGGGAACGATGTCGGTCATGCACTACATACGGGACGGCGCCTCAGGAGTCATCGGCAATCCGAACAACGCGAACAGGGACGGATCCAGGTAGGTCGTCGTATTGGCGATCAGTCCGTCGCGGACGTCGATGACGGACAGGCCGAACGCCTTCCCGTCCCGGTACTGCGCGAAGGCCGGCGATCCGTTGGCCGCCGTGCGGACCAGCCGGTCATCGGCGCAGGCGCCGGCCGCACCCGCCAGGGCGGCCCGGATCGCCTCCCGGCCCCTGAGCCACCAGGCGAACGGCGGCATCGACATGGTGGCGTCCCGGTGGAGCAGCGACACCAGGCCGTCGACGTCGTAGGAGGTGAACGCCTTGACGTACCGTCCGAGCAGGTCCTCGTCGACCTCGCCGCTCCCGCCCGGCGTGCGACGCGCGGACATGGCCGCACGTGCTCGTTGCAGGGCGCTGTTGACCGCGGCGGGGCTGCTGTCGAGCAGCCCGGCCACCTCCTCCGCCGTCCAGCAGAGCACCTCACGCAGGATGAGGACGGCCCGCTGGCGCGGCGGCAGAACTTGCAGGGCGGCGACGAAAGCCAGCCGGATCGTCTCGCGCCCCTCGGCCAGTTCGGCCGGATCGCCGTCAACGGGCAGCGCGAGCCGGTCGGGGATCGGCTGCACGAAGGCGGCGGCTCCCAGCGGCGCGCCGAGAGAAGCACCGGCGGGTGAGGACGGGCCGAGATTCATCGCGAGCGCGCGCCGCTGGACGCTACGGGTCATGTCGAGGCAGACGTTGGTGGCGATCCTGTGCAGCCAGGTGCGCAGACCGGCTCTGCTCTCATCGAAGCGATCGGCGTTCTTCCAGGCGCGGAAGAAGGTCTCCTGGACGGCGTCCTCGGCCTCGGCGGCGCAGGCGAGCATGCGGTAGCAGAAGCCGGTCAGGTCGACCCGGTGCGCTTCCAACCGCTCCTCGAAGGCCACGTGCCCACCATATTCAGGGCTTTGGCCCGCGCTGCCTCACATCCGGGACCTCAGCACGTCGACCTCGCAGCCCGGCGCGAAGGGGTCGAAGCCGTGCTCGCTCAGCCAGCGGACGATCAGCAGGCTTCGCAGCGACCACCACGCGCGGATCACGTCGAGGTCGACGTCGACGCCATAGCCGGTGAGGACGTCGTCGAGGTGCTCCTCGTGTCCGAGCGTGAAGGTGGCGAGGTCGTACAGGGCATCGCCCCGGCCCGCCTCGGACCAGTCGATGATGCCCGTGACCTCGTCGCCGTCGACGAAGACGTGCGCGATCTGCAGGTCGCCGTGCGTGAACGCCGGAGTCCACGGCCGGAGCGCGGCCTCGGCGACCCGGCGGTTGCGGCTGACGAGGTCGGCGGGCAGGAGGCCGCCGGTCACGAGCAGCTCGCACTCGGCGTCGAGCTCCGCCTCCAGCGCGGCGATGCTCCGGCCCGCCTGGCCCGGCCAGGACGGCGGCGGCGCGTCGTGCAGCGTCCGGATGGCGGCGCCCGCCGCGGCCCACGCCGACGGCGACCCGGTCGACGGCCCGCCGAGGCGTCCGAGCGTCGTCCCCGGGAGTGCGGCGATCGCGAGCACGGGCGGCTTGCGCCAGAGGACCTCCGGGGTCGGGACCGGCGCGAGGGACATCGCCTCCAGCTCGACGTCGATGCGCGTCTGGTCGGCGTCCATCTTCAGGAACACGTCGCCGACGCGCAGAGTCGCACGCTCGGAATGGGCGACGACGACCTCGACCTCATCCACGGGCGACCAGTATCCCGGGGATGATCGCCGGCGTCGCCGGGTTTTTCGCCTGTGATGACGCGGCTGACCGCGTCCCCCTACCGAGCGGCCTTCCTCAGGCGACGACCGCGAGGAGGGCTGTGACGGCCTTGGTGAGCTCCGCGTCGCCGCTCATCGTCGATCGCTGACGGGCCTGCTCCACGGTGATGCCTCGGGTCGCCAGGCGCCAGAGGGTGTCCTGGTCCATCGCGACGTGTGCGGTCGGCTCTCCCTGGGGCTGGGTCATCTGCCATCGTCCGTCCTGCCGGACCGCGCCCCACCGGCCGCCCGCCGGGCCGAGCACTTCCAGGTGAGCGGTGTGGCCTTCGGGACGGTCGTGCATCCGCAAGGCGTGCGGCAGGCCGCGCGCGAAGATGTCCAGCAACGGGGCCAAGAGATCGGGTTCTTCGGCGCCCGGGACGGAGACGGCGTGGCGCACCTGCTGCTGGTGGACCCAGAACTCGGTGAAGTCGCGTCCGATGTCCAGCCAGGCGGGACTGTCGATGTCGGTGGCGGCCCAGGAGACGTTCAGGTCGGCGGCTGCCCGGAGGTCTTGTGCCGCCCACACGGCGTCGAGACGTGGGCCCAGGTGATCCAGCAGTTCGATCAGCAGCCGGGGACTGAGCTGGCGGGACGCCCGGACGAACTCATCGTTGGTGCGGGCCAGGTACGAAGGAAGCGTCTCGTCATTGGCGAACACCGCGCCGCCGTACCCGTCGCGGCTGCCCGACAGGCGCCGCATGTAGTCGTTGAGCACGTGAGCGACGACGTCGTGCACGTCCCAGCCGGGACAGACCGTGGGGGCGGCCCAGTCGGCGGGGCTCAGGGTGCGGAGCAGGTCGAGCAGGGCCTGCCGCTCACGCGGGAACAGCGGACGAACGTCGACGATGGGACCAAAGATCATGATCACCTGACCCTACCGACTGCCGTCCCGTCCTCCACAGGTTTTTCCGCCGGCCGGGCGTTCGAACGATGTGGCGGGCATTCATGCAGCGTGCCGGGGATGAACCGGCCTGTGGCGGATTCGGCCGGGTGCATCCGCGCCGACCGCGACTAGTGTTGCCGACTGATGGGTGATGACGCGACGGACGACCGGCCGCCGTCGCCCTTTGCCGGAAACGGCCAACGGCGCACAATGGTCCCCGGACACACGAGAGGATCGGACAATGGCTCGACGGTGACGGGACGACCCGATGGCGCGGGCGCGGTAGGCGCTGCCGCCGCCCGGCACGGTCGCCGAGGACGCGGGCGAACACGTCATCACGAGCACCCGATCGCGGCCCGAGACCCCGCCTGGCGGCCGCGCGGCAAGGCTCTGTCGAGCGCCGAAGGACAACGCGGACCCGGTTGCGCGGTGGGACCCATGGCCGCGTGAGATGGTAGCGATCACAGGAGCCGGGCAGGGAGCAGAGACGACATGATGCAAGGCGTGACGGCGGCCGTGGTACTGGCCGCGAAAGACCCGAACACCCAGCAGCTGGCCGACTGGCTGCGCAATATCTTCGGGCCGCTGTTCCTGGTCATCATCGGGATCGTGGCCCTGTTCTTCCTGTTCACCCGGGAGATCACGCGGTTCATTCAGTTCATCGTGCTCAGCATCGTGATCGCGGTCGTCTTCTACTACCCCGGGATCATCACGTCGGTGGCCGACGGAATCGTGCGAGCGCTCGGCGTCAAGGAGTCCGGCTAGGCCCGCGCGTCCACCGCGCTCGGCGCCGACCGCCGGGGTGGGACCACTCAGCCGGTCACCGGTTGGGAGTCCTGGTCTCGGTGGACCGCGGGCGAGGTGTCCGGGGTGGCTTCGGTGGTGAGGAAGCCGCCGGACTGGTGGTGCCAGAGGCGGGCATAGGGACCCTCGGACTGGAGGAGTTCCCGGTGGGATCCCTCTTCGAGGACGCGGCCGCGGTCGAGGACGACCAGACGGTCCATGCGGACGACCGTGCTCAGACGGTGCGCGACGACCAGGGCGGTGCGGTCGCGCATCAGGCGCCACAGAGCTTCCTGGATGAGGAGTTCGCTTTCGGAGTCCAGTGCGCTGGTCGCCTCGTCCAGGAGCAGGATCGGGGTGTCTCGCAGGATGGCGCGGGCGAGGGCGAGGCGCTGCCGCTGGCCGCCGGAGAGCTTGACGCCTCGCTCGCCGACCAGCGTGTCGAAGCCGTCCGGCAGGTTCTCGACGAACTCGGTGACGTGGGCCGCCCGCGCGGCCCGCAGGATCTCGGCCTCGGTGGCGCCCGGCCGGGCGAAGGCGATGTTGTCGCGCACCGACCGGTGGAACATCGCGGGCTCCTGGGGAACGTACGCGATCATGTTGCGCAGGTCGCTCTGGCGCAGCCGCGCGATGTCCTGGCCTCCGATGAGAATGCGGCCGCCGTCGACGTCCATGAGACGCAGCAGCAGCCGGGAGAGGGTGGTCTTGCCGCCGCCCGACCGCCCCACCAGGCCGATCTTGGCGCCGCTGGGGATCTCCAGCTCCAGGCCCTCGAACAGGGGCGGCCCGTCGCCGTGGGCGAAGCGCACCCGCTCGAAGCGGACCGAGGCGTCGACCGGACGCAGCGGCTGCGGGTCGGGCGGGTCCACGACGGTCGGCGGCGTCAGGAGCAGCTCGGTGAACTGGGCGCTCTCGGTGAGCGTGCTCTCCATCCGCCGGTAGATCTGGTTGAACTCGAACATGATCCGCGTCGCGTTGGTGTAGTAGGAGAACGTCACCACGATGGCCTCCACCCCGAGGCCGCCGCGAAGCGCCACCGCGACGAGCAGCCCCAGGGCGCTGGTCAGGATCGACATCGGAGCGACGATCGTGTCGACCCGCAGGTTGGCGTAGTCCCAGGAGCGCAGTGCCAGGCGGTTCTGCTCGGCGACCCGGCCGCGGAGCTCGGCGGCCTCCCGCTCCTCGGCGGCGAACGCGCGGACCGTCTCCATGTTGGTCAGCACGTCGGCGATGTGGCCCGACACCCTCACCTTCGCCGCCTCGCGCCTGTCCACGAGCGCCTGCCTGCGGCGGATGAACGGGATGACGAGGAAGCCGGTGAAGACGATCAGGCCCAGGAGGACGACGACCAGCAGCGGGTGGTACCGCCACAGGATCACCGAGGCGAAGGACAACGGGATCACGTTGGCCACGACCGCGAAAGTGAGGGTGTCGGCGAAATTTTCGAAGCCGCCGCAGAAGCTCAGTATCCGTTTGGTCAGCGAACCGGCGAAGTTGTCATGGAAGAACGCGGCGTCTTTCGCGAGCAAGTCGTCCATGCCGGTGTTGGCGAGCCATTCGATGCCCCGGCTGTTCGTCCGGTTGAGGAAGTGCAGGCCCACTCTCCACAGCGCCTCGCCCGCGAACATCAGGCCGGCGAATCCGAGGACGTAGGGCAGGAGGGCGGAGAGATCGCTTTCCCCGCCTTCGGCCAGGTGCCCCACCAGGGCGGCGACCATCAGCGGAGTCAGGTAGAACAGGCACGTATTGCCCAGCGCCGGCAAAGTCAGCGCCGGAAGCGAGATGCGCCACTGGCGGCGCAGCACATCGCAGTAAAAGCGCAGGGCCAGCAGAACCGCGCGTTGCCGGACCGACTTGCCGCCTCTGGACCTGCCTCGTAGCACTGCCACCCCGCCCTCCACGCCGCCGCCCATCCATGCTGCCTCAGACGGCCGGGGCAAAGCGAACGCATTTTTCCATCACTCAAAACGATCACAAGATTTCAGAAAAAGCGGCGTCCGCGGGGGAACACCGATGACGTTTCATAAGGACGGCGTCCACTGGCGCGACCCTGTCCCCGTGGCGGCGCGACCGATCCGGGGGCCTGTCCCCCGTGCGAGCTACCCGCAGATGTCCACCGCACGGTGAAGATCCGGCGGGGGGCGAATCCTTAGCGTTTCGGGCGACGCCGCGGCGCCATGGCCGCGGAACCCCCTGAAGGAGTCAGCATGCGACTGCTGAAGCAGCTCGTCGTCGTCGTGGTGGTCGCCGCCGCCGGCGGCGCGGGCGTCAACGGCGTGGTGTGGAACCCGGCCCTCACGCTCGTCCTCGGCGCCGCGGCGGCGCTGGTCAGCCTGTACACGTACCGCTGGGTGGTGCGGCGGACCGAGCGCCGCGAGCCGGCGGAGCTGGCGCTGAAGGGCGCCGCGGGCGGCCTCACCCGCGGGATGCTGATCGGTTTCGCGATGTTCGGCGCCGTCATCGTGAACATCGCGTTCCTCGGCCACTACCGGATCGACGGGTTCGGCTCCGCGACCGGCCCGGTCGCCCTTCTCGGCTTCATGGCCGCCGCGGCGGTGTCCGAGGAGGTGATGTTCCGCGGCGTCCTGTTCCGGATCATCGAGGAGCGCACCGGCACCTGGGCGGCGCTGGCGCTGACCGGCCTCGCTTTCGGCCTGATGCACCTGCCCAACCCGAACGCCGACCTGTGGAGCGCGCTCGCCATCGCCATCGAGGCCGGCGGCATGCTCGCCGCCGCCTACGTGGCCACCCGCACCCTCTGGGTGCCGATCGGCCTGCACTTCGCCTGGAACTTCGCCGGCGCCGGGATCTTCGGCACCGACGTCTCCGGCAAGGACGCCCCGGACGGCCTGCTCGACGGCGCGACCTCTGGCCCGACCCTCCTCAGCGGCGGCGAGTTCGGCCCGGAGGCGAGCCTGTACGCGGTCGGCGCGGGAGCGGCCCTGACGATCGTGTTCATGTGGCTGGCACGCCGGCGCGGCACCATCGTCCGCCGGAACCGGGCCTCCCGGACCCCCGCCGCCGCTACGCTCGCCCAGTGATCGACATCCGGCGGGGCCGGGAGGCGTGGCGGCGGCTGGACGTCACGGTGCGGGACCTCCCGTTCCCGCTGCTGCTGGCGGCCGGGTCGTTCGTCCCCGCGCTCCAGGCCCACGGGACGCAGGTCGGCGATCTCCCGGCCCGCCCGTTCGACGCGCTGGCCGTCCCGGTGATGCTCCTGACCTGCCTCCCGCTCGCCGTGCGCCGGCGCTGGCCGGCCCTCAGCGTCGTCCTCGTGTCGCTCGGGTTCGCCGCCGACCAGCTCCGCGCCTACCACTCGTTCACGGGCAGCGCCCTGGCGTTCGCGCTGGTGAGCGCGGGCGCCCACCTGGAGCGCCGCCGGTACGCCGTCGCGGCCGTCCTCTCCGCGGCGTACGTGCCGCTGGCGGTGGCACTCGACCGGATCGGCTCCCCCGAAGGCCTGGACGGCTTCGTCACGTTCTACCTGGGGGCCGTCTTCGCGTGGGGCGTCGGAGCGTGGCTGCGCTCCACCCGGGCCGTCGAGTCGGAACGCCGCCGCCGCGTCGCCGAGGCCACCCGCGCGGCCGAACGCACCCGCATCGCCCGCGAGCTCCACGACGTCGTGACCCACCACGTGACGGCGATGGTCGTCCAGGCGGAGGCGGCGAAGTACCTGACCGCCGCCCCCGACCGCCTCGACGAGACGCTGAGCGCCGTCGGCGACACCGGCAGGCGGGCCATCGCCGACCTGCGGCACCTGCTCGACCTGCTCAACCCCGACCACGGGACGGACGCGAGGATGCCGTCCGTCGGGGAGCTCCCCGCGCTCGTGGAGCAGACGCGCCGAGCCGGGCAGCCGATCGAGTTCACCGCGGCGGGCGAGCCGGCGGAGACGACCGGCAGCGCCGAGGTCGTGGCCTACCGGGTCGTTCAGGAGTCCCTGACGAACGCCCTCAAGTACGCCCGGGGCAGCCGTACCGTGGTCCGGGTGCAGTACCGCGACAAGGAGATCAGCGTGGAGGTCGGCACCGGCCCTTCCGGGGCGCCGACCGCGCCCCCGGGCGGGAGCGGGCGGGGGCTCGCCGGGCTCCGTGACCGGGTCGGCGCCCTCGGCGGCGACTTCACCGCGGACCCGCGGCCGGACGGCGGCTTCGTCGTGCGGGCCCGCATCCCTTCGGGGAGTCCTTCGTGAGCGCGCCGGTGCGGGTCCTGGTCGCCGACGACCAGGCGCTGATCCGCACCGGGTTCGCGACCATCATCGACGCGCAGCCCGACCTGGAGGTGGTGGGCGAGTGCGGCGACGGCCGCGCCGCCGTCGACCTCGCCCGCCGGCTCGCCCCGGACATGGTGGTGATGGACGTCCGGATGCCGGTCCTCGACGGCATCGAGGCGACCCGCATGCTGGCAGGCGCCGGGGTGACCGACCCCGTCAAGGTGCTCGTGGTGACCACGTTCAACCTGGACGAGTACGTGTACCAGGCGCTGCGCGCGGGGGCGAGCGGCTTCCTGCTCAAGGACGCCCCGCCGGCGCAGTTGCTGCACGGCATCCGGACCGTCGCCGCCGGCGCCGCGCTGCTGGCCCCCGAGGTGACGCGGCAGCTGGTCGGCAGGTACGCGGCGCGGATCCGTCCCGCCGAGGAGACGCCGGCGGACGGCGCGCTGACCCCGCGCGAGATGGAGGTGCTGCGCCTCATGGCCGACGGCATGTCCAACAGCGAGATCGCCGCGACTCTCGTGCTCAGCCAGGAGACCGTCAAGACGTACGTCTCCCGCATCCTCACCAAGCTCGACCTGCGCGACCGCGTCCAAGCGGTCGTCTACGCCTACCGCCGGGGCCTGGTGACCTGAACCGGGCGTCCCGGCCCTCGGCCGCGGGAGCGCAGGCGGCCGGCTCGGGAGCCGACGGTGCGGGCCGTGGGCTCGGGACGGCGGTGCGCCCGGTTCAGGACCGGTAGATCCCTCGCTCGACGGAGGGTGAAGACCGCTCGCTCCGGCGATTCGCCGGAAGACCGGGCGCCTCAGGATGAGTGACGTCCCGCCGGGCAGGCCGAAGCCCCGGCGATCACTCTGGAGTTGGGGATTCATGATGAACCGTCTTGCGGCCATGCTCGCGGTGCCCGCGCTCACCTTCACCTACGGCCTGTTCCGGATCGCGGACGGGTCGGACGGCGAGCGAGGCCCCGGCGTCGCCTGGACCCTCGGTCATCTGGCGTTCTGCTCGGCGCTGGTGCTGTTCGCGGTGGTGTTCCGCTGGCTCGGGGGACTCGCCCCATCGGGCGACCGCGTCGCGGCGGGGGCGCGGTGGACGGCGACTGCCGGAGCGGCCGTCCTTCTGGTGCAGTTCGCGATCGACCTGGTGGCGGGGGCGGTGTCCGCGAACCACCTGGAGATGTCCCGGTTCACGGAGCGGGTTTCGCAAGTGCCCGGCGTGGCACCGGTCGTCTACGACTTCGGCCCGTACCTCTTCTACGTGGGGATGCTCGCCCTCATCGTCCGGCTGGCCGCGGTCCGGGTGATCAAGCCGTGGACGGTGCTCCTCGTCCTCGCCGACCTGGTGATGCCGCTGGCCGACAAGGACCTGATCCCGGTCGGGGCGCTGCTACTGTCCGTCTCCTTCGCGCAGATCGCGCGGGTGATGGAGTCGCGGCAGGCCGCCTCCGGGACGGCGGACGGCCGCGGCGCGGGGCCGTCCCCGGCGGTGGCCGGTGCGCGCTGACGCGTCCGGAGGAGTTGTGACCTGGAGAGACGTGGGCGCGCGGACGGTCCGGGTACGGGGGCGGTTTCGCTCCCTGCCCCCACGCGCCGTCGACGGCGGGCTCGCGGTCCTCGTGGCCGCCGCCCAGCTCTGGCCCTTCGCCGCGCGGGCCGGCGTAGGCGGGCCGTGGAGCGGGTGGGGCGTCCTGGTCGTACTGGGCTCGGCGGCGCCGCTGTACTGGCGGCGGAAGCACCCGGTGCCGGTACTGATGGTGAGCCTCGCGGCGACCAGCGGCTACGACTATGTCAGCCACGTGCCGTCCCAGCCGGTCTGGTACGCCGCCCTGGTAGCGATCCACTCGGTCGCCGAGCGGTCGGGGCGGTGGGTCCGTCATACGGTGGTCGTGACGACCGTACTCGGCAGCTTCGTCCTCGCGTCCTCCGAATCCGGGCTGCGGATGAGCGTGCTGTGCGTCGCCGCCTACGCGCTGGGCAGGGCGGCCGCCTCCGGCCGGGTCCACGCCGAACGGCTGGAACGCGAGCGTCAGGCGGAGACCGAGAAGGCCGCACTCGCCGAACGTGCCAGGATCGCCCGGGACATGCACGACATCCTGTCCCACGCGGTGAGCCTGATGGTCGTGCAGGCCGAGGCCGGACCCGTCGTCCTGGCCACGGACCCGGCTCGCGCCGAGCGCGCCTTCGACGCCATCGCGGGTGCGGGACGCGACGCGATGGCGCAGCTCAGAGGGATCCTAGAGGTGCTCGATCCGGACCGGGCCCCGGGGCCCGAGCGCGCCCCTCAGCCCACCCTCGCCGACCTGCCGGTGCTGACCGCCGGCTCGGGCCTCACGGTCGAGTTCGCGCAGACCGACGGCTCGGGGCCGACCGTCGGGTATCCGCTGCCCGGCGGGGCCGGCCAACGTCCGCTCGCCCCGCACGTGGAGACCGCCGCCTTCCGCATCGCCCAGGAGGCGTTGACCAATATCGTCAGGCATGCGGGCACCGACCGTGCCCGGCTTCACCTCCACTGGCAGGAAGACCGAGGCATCGTGCAGCTCGACATCACCGACGACGGCGCGGACGCCGGGCGGCGGCCCGCCCGCTCCCTGCCGTCCGGCGGCCACGGCCTGATCAACATCCGGGAGCGCGCGCGTTCGTGCGGCGGAACCGCCGAATGCGGGCCCCGGACCGACGGCCCCGGCTTCCGGGTCCGCGCCCGCCTGCCGCTCCTGCCTCCGTCGTGAGCGGCGGTACGGCGGCGGAGCCGCTGCGCGTGGTCGTCGCCGACGACCAGGAACTGGTCCGGGCCGGTTTCGCGATGATCCTGGACGCCCAGCCGGACATCGAGGTTGTCGCGGAGGCCGCCGACGGCTCGGAGGCGATCACGGCGGTACGCGCCCACGCCCCGGACGTCGCGCTGCTCGACATCCGCATGCCGGGCATGGACGGCCTCACCGCCACCGCCGAGGTCTGCGCCGGCACCGCCACCCGCGTGATCATCCTGACCACCTTCGACCTCGACGCGTACGTGTTCGAGGCGCTGCGCGCGGGTGCGAGCGGCTTCCTCCTCAAGGACGTCCGGCGCGACGATCTCGCCCACGCCGTCCGGGTCGTCGCGGGCGGCGAGTCCCTCCTCTCGCCGTCCGTCACCAGCAGGCTCATCGCCCACTGCACCAGCGCGTCCGCGGCGGTGCCGCCGCTTCCCGACCCGCGCTTCGACTCCCTGACCTCACGCGAGGCCGAGACCCTGCGCCTGCTCGCCCGCGGCCTCACCAATCCGGAGATCGCCGCGACCATGGTCATCAGCGAGCACACCGTGAAGACCCACGTCAGCAGCGTCCTCGCCAAGCTCGGCCTCCGTGACCGCATCCAGGCGGTGATCGCAGCCTATGAGGCGGGCCTGGTGGTACCGGGCCGAGCGGAGTCCTCGGAGAGTCTGCGGCGGCGGAATTCTCGCGGGGTTTCGCCGTAGCGGCGTTTGAAGGCCGAAGAAAACCACGTGGACGTGAGGCCGGCGCGGGCGGCGATGTCGCTGATGCCGACGTCGCTCTGGGCCGGGTCCTGGAGGGCGTCCCGGGCGGCTCGGAGCGTTTCCTCGTTGCGCAGGTCGCGGTAGGTGGTGCCGGTCTGGTGGAGGGCGTTGCGCAGGTGGCGTGGCGACCAGCCGAGCGCCTGGGCCACGGCGGTGAGCGGGAGCTTCCCGGTGCCGAGACGGTTCCGCACGTGCTCGCGGACGAGTTGCGCGACATCGGTGAGGTGGGCGTCCGGCGGGCGCGCGTCCCTGAGAGCGATCATGCAGAACAGTTCGGTCATCCGATCGCAGACCGCGTGGAACTCGTGGGCGGACAGGTTGTCCTGTTCGGCGTGCGTGCTCTCGATCAGGGTGCTGAGGATGCGGCCGAGACCGGTGTTCAGGTCGAGGACGAGCCGCAGCGGTGTCGGCGAGCTGATGTGGTTGTCGAGTTCGGAGCGCGGGACCTGGAACGCGTACGCACGGGACTGCGGGACGGAGAGCCAGCAGGACTCGTCCATGCCCATCACGGAGGCGTGCCCCGGCGGGGTCCGCGTTTCCTCCTGGCCGTGCCTCACCGTGTAGACGCCGCTGCGCGGCACCACGATCCAGTACTGCTCGTCGCCAGGGACGTTGCGGACGTGTGAGGGCGTCCGGACGGCGATCCGGTCCCCGTGTTGGTCCCAGTGCAGCAGCCGGTAGCCGCCGCTCTCCTGGGCGGTGAGATCCGCGCGCCAGCTCCCCGGATTCCGGAAGCGGTGGTCCATCGGCAGGATGCTGTCGCTGAGGTCGCGCCAGGCGTCGGTATCGTCGGTGGTCCAGGAGTGGAACTGCATGGGCCTACCTCCGCTGTGAGCCCGCACATGCCCGGTAACCCAACGTCCCCGCACGGTCGCTGTCAAGCCCTCTCGGCGCCCGCCGAACCTCTGTTTTCGTGCCGTCCGACTTCTGGTTGGAGGCAGGATCCGCCTGCGGATCTGTCCGGTGGACCCGCGCCCGGAGATACTCGGGGCCCGGCCGCTGACGGCGGGTGTCAGACGAAGGGAATCCGTTGACGATGAGCCTGCCCGCGTTCCCTGCTCTGGACGAGAGCCCGCTCGACACCTGCATCCGGCTCCGGGAGATCGCGCCTGTGGTCGAGGTGGCGTTCCCCGGCGGCGTGCCGGCCTACCTGGCGCTGACCCACAGGGCCGCGCGCCAGATCCTCGCCGGGGACAACAAGACCTTCGCGCGCGACCCCAAGCACTGGCCGGCCCTGCACGACGGATCGATCCCCGAGGACTGGCCGCTGCGCGCCATCGTCCAGGGCGACCACCTGTCCACCAAGGACGGTGACGATCACCGGCGGCTGCGGGGCCTGGTCGGCAAGGCGTTCACCCCCGGCCGGGTGCGGGAGATGGAGCCGCGGATCCAGGAGCTCATCGACTCACTGCTGGACGACGTGGTGGCGGCCGGGGACGGCGTCGACCTGGTGCCCGCCTTCACCGAGGCGCTGCCGATGGCGGTGATCTGCGAGCTGTTCGGCGTGCCGGAGCCGGACCGGGCCCGGCTGCGCGGGTGGACGGCCGCCCTGCTGGCGCACACCACCCCTCCGGAGGAGGCGTTCGAGACCCAGAAGGCGCTCATGGCGTACCTGTACGGACTGGCGGAGCGCAAGAGGCTGGACCCTGGCGACGATCTCACCTCCGGCCTGGTCAAGGCCCGTGACCGGGACGACAGGCTCACCACCGACGAACTGGTCGCCGTGCTGTGGCTGATGCTGGTCGCCGGCCACGAGACCACGGTCCACCTGCTGGGGCACGCCATCGCCGCGCTGTCCGCGCATCCCGACCAGCTGGCGTCGGCCGCGGCCGGGGACCGCTGGGGCGACGTGGTCGAGGAGACCCTGCGGTACCGCCACTCGGTGATGATGACCAGCTTCCGCTTCACGCTCACCGACGTGGTGATCGCGGACGTGGCCATCCCCAAGGGCAGCGCGGTCGGCGTCGTGTACCAGGCGAGCGGCCTCGATCCTGAGCGGTACGGAGAGACCGCGGACCGGTTCGACATCGACCGCGAGCAGGGCGACGGCCTCGGCTTCGGGCATGGCCCCCGCTACTGCATCGGCGCCCCGCTGGCCCGCCTGGAGAGCAGACTCGCGCTGGCCTCGCTGTACCGGCGGCTGCCGGACCTCACCCTGGCGATCGACCCGGACGACATCCCCTACTCGCCGTCCTTCTTCACCGTGGGCCCGCTGTCGCTGCCCATCAACCTCGGCGCCGGCCCTCGCTGACCTTTCTGCCCCATCGCGAAACCGGGGCAGCCGAGCCGTGGGAACGAGCGCGCGGCGTTCGTGATGCCTGAGAGACGCCGCGAGCGCCGTTGGCGCGGACTCCGTTCGCTCCGCCCGGACGCACCACCTCAAGCTTGGAGAACCTGGAGTGACATCCGTGAAGTCGACCGTGCACCTGTGCGGCAGCGTGCCGCTGGCCAATTCGGAGACCGTGTTCCGCGCGGTGGCGACCAAGCTCAACGGCCGTGTGCGGCGGATCCCGGACGGCGAGCCAGGTGAGCGGGACAACTGGGTCGTCTGGCAGCTGGCGAAACTCTCCGCGCACCCGGACCTGGAGACGGTGCCGCCGCCCGGCCCGGAGTACGGGCCCTCCCTGCGCGTACGGCCGAAGCCCGGCGTCGACCCGGCGTCGGTGGCCTTCGGGCCGCTCGGGTACTCGGCGGCCGCGCTCGACTCGTGGCGGGTGTTCGCCCGCCTGCGCGCGGAGGGCGTCATCGCGCCGGACGTGCGTTTCCAGGTCAGCCTGCCGACACCGATCGCCGTGGTCGCCGCGTTCATCGGTGCGCGTCACGCGGAACTCGAAGCCGCGTACGAGGCCCGGCTGCTGGCCGAACTGGAGGAGATCCTGGCCGTGGTCCCGCCCGCGGACCTGGCCGTCCAGTGGGACACCGCGGTCGAGTTCGCCGTCTTCGAAGGGGTCTATCCGGCCTGGTACGGCACGGACTATCCGTCCCGCCTGGCCGAGACCCTGACGCGCCTGGTCCGGCTCGGAAACGCCGTGCCGGAAGAGGTCGAGCTGGGATACCACCTCTGCTACGGCGACTTCGAGCACAAGCATTTCGTCGAGCCCGCCGACACGTCCAAGCTCGTGGCCGTCGCCGACGGCCTCGCCGGGGGCCTCGGGCGGCGCTTGGACTGGGTGCACATGCCGGTGCCGCGCGACCGTGCCGATGAGGCGTACTTCGCGCCGCTGTCGGGCTTGTCGCTGCCGGCGGAGACCACCCTGTTCCTCGGGCTCGTGCACGCCACGGACGGACTCGACGGCGCCCGCGCGAGGATCGACGCGGCGCGCGGGGCGGTGAAGACGTTCGGCGTCGCCACCGAATGCGGCATGGGCCGGCGTCCGTCCGAACAGATCCCCGCCCTTCTCGACCTGCACGCGGCGGTGGCCGACCTCCTCTGACGGCATATCGTCGGCATATCGAAAACCCCATACGGCATGGCAACACCCCGCTGCCTTGACTGGCAGAATGCCATCACTACCACTCTCGACGCGAAAAGAAGCCCGCGCACTTCTCCGGTACATCGGCATCGCCCTGGCAGTCGCCCTAGCCATGATCGCACCGGCGCTCGCCTATCAGTGGCAGAATTCCTCGTCCTCCTCTGCCCGGTCATTTCCGCCGTCCGCCGCCCCCTCCCCGGACGGCCATCGCGACGACCGGAGAACCACGCCCGGCAAGATGCCCGCGCGCCGCGGACTCCCAGGGGCGATCGGCGAGGCCGACGGCGTCGTCCCGGACGGCGTGACGGTCTTCAACGACGCGTTCCCGGCCGTGACCAACCTCGATCCAGATCTCCTCAAGGCCCTTCGGCGGGCCGCGACGGACGCGGCGGGCGAGAGGACCACGTTCTACGTCAACAGCGGCTGGCGCTCCCCGGCGTACCAGAATCGACTTCTCCGCGAAGCGGTCTCCAAATACGGATCCGAGGAGGCGGCCGCCCGCTGGGTGGCCACCGCGGCGAAATCGCTTCACGTGAAAGGAAAGGCCGTCGACATCGGGCGGTCCGACGCCGCGAAATGGCTGTCGAGACACGGGGCGCAGTATGGACTGTGCCAGGTCTACGCCAACGAACCCTGGCACTACGAACTGCGCGCCGATGCGGCCGAGCGCGGGTGCCCGCGGATGTACGCCGACCCCACCCAGGACCCGCGGACCCGGTAGCGACCGAGGTTGCTTCCACAGGCGCGCTCCCGGTTGACGTCCGCAACGAATAACCGCTATCTATTGGCTAGCCGTTAGGGGTGATGCATGCAGGACGCGGTGCTGGCGCTGCTCGCGAAGGAACCGTCGCACGGGTACCGCCTGCGCGAACGGCTGCGGCGCGCGCTCGGACCGCTCGGCGAGTCGATGAACGCGGGCCAGATCTACGTGACCCTGGCACGGCTGGAGAAGGCGGGACTGGTCGTCTGCGAACGGACCGGCGGGGCGCCGGACCGACCGGACCGCAAGATCTACGCGCTGACGCCGGACGGGCAGCGGCGCGTGGCCGCCTGGGTGGCCGAGGTGAGCTGGCCCAAGCCGAATCTCGCCGAGTTCCATCTCAAGCTCGCCGCCGCCGCGGCGGCGCGGCTCGCCGATCCGGTGGAGCTGGTGGACGCCCATCGCCGCGAGCTGCTGCGGCGCCTGGGCGACGTGCAGCGCGCGGCGCTGGCCGAGCCGGACGGCTCGACCTCCGGCCTGCTCCTGGAGGGGGTCGCGCTGCGGTTGCAGGCGGACCTGCGCTGGCTGGCGGCCTGCGAGCGCGTCTGGTCGAGAACCGAGAACGAATCCGGGGATGCATGAACGAGTGCGGCGCCGTGGTGCGGGTCCGCGGCCTCAGCAAGGAGCACGGACAGGGGCCGGGCCTTGTCCGGGCTGTCGATGAAGTCGACCTGGACGTCCCGGCGGGGCAGGCGCTGGCGGTGACGGGGCCGAGTGGCTGCGGGAAGTCCACACTCCTGCACATTCTGGGCGGCCTGGAGCGGCCGACCCGCGGGGAGGCGTGGCTGGCCGGGCGGCGGATCGACGTGCTGAGCGAGCGGGCCCTGGCCCGGCTGCGGCGCCGGTCGGTGGGCTTCGTCTTCCAGGCCTTCCACCTGGTGGAGGAGCTGTCCGCGGCGGAGAACGTGGAGCTGCCCGCACTCCTGGCCGGGCACTCGCCGCGCGCGGCCCGGCGCCGCGCGGCCGCCCTGCTGGAGCAGATGGGGCTCGCAGACCGCGCCCGGCATCTGCCCTGGCAGCTGTCGGGCGGGCAGCGCCAGCGGGTGGCCATCGCCCGCGCGTTGGCGAACGACCCGCTGGTCCTGCTGGCCGACGAGCCGACCGGGAACCTGGACACCACGGCGACGCTCGACGTGCTGAGGCTGTTCGACGACCTGCGCGCCGCGGGCCAGACGCTGGTGATCGTCACGCACGACGAGCGGGTCGCGGCCACCGCGGACCGGCTCATCTCGATGCGGGACGGGACGTTCGTCGACGACACCCGGCTGGCGGGGCGCGGCGGGCGCCTCGGCGGGCTGATCGAACTGGGGGACTGAACGCCGTGGGGCGCATCCTCCTCGTCGTCCGCCTCGTCGTGGCCGACGTCCGCCGCAATCCCGCGCAGGCCGCGATCCTCCTCGTCTCGATCATCGCCGCCACCGCCGCGCTGAGCCTGGGCCGATCGGTGGACGGCGCAACGGAGACCCTCTACCGGCAGACACGGGCGGCCACGGCCGGACCGGACGTGGTCGCGTATTCACCGGACACCAGCCCGACCACCATCGACGCCCTGAAGTCGTTGGAGGACGCGCCCGGCGTGGTCGCGCACAGCGGGCCGTACCGCGAGTACTACACGAAGCTCACGGCGCACGGCTCCACGGGAGCCGCGGTGGTGCAGGTCGCGGATCCGACGCCGGGCCCGATCGACCGTCCGCTGGTGACATCGGGCGGTTGGGTCCGTCCCGGCGGCGTCGTCGTCGAACGCGGCTTCGCCACCGCTCTGGGCGTCCGCGTGGGTGACGACGCCACCGTCGCCGGCCGCTCGCTGCCCATCGTCGGGATCGCCGTGACCGCGTCCCACGCGGTGTACCCGTGGGCGCCGGGGATCGGTCCGGGCGGGGGGCCGAGCGACGGCGGCGGTCTGGTCTGGATGACCGAACGGGACGCCCGTCCCCTGGCGTCGCCCGAGGTGCCGGTGACCTCCCTCATCAACCTGAGGCTGCGGGATCCCGGCTCGGCCTGGACGTTCACCAGGCACGACCCCGCCGTAGGTCCGGCGCCCACCGACACCTTGGTGAACATCAGGGCCTGGCAGCACATAGCCGAGCAGGACTCGGTCATGCTGCGGGACAGCCAGCCGATCCTGGTCATCGGGAGCTGGCTGCTCAGCTTCCTGGCCATCGGCGGCGTGGCCACGCTGGCCGCGGGACGCGCCGCCGAACAGATCCGCCGCGTCGGGCTGCTCAAGGCGGTCGGCGCCACACCCGGCCTCATCGCCGCCGTCCTGTTCGCCGAGTACCTGTCCCTGGCGCTCCTCGCCGACGTCCTGGGCCTGGTCGTCGCACGGCTGATCGAGCCCGCCATCGTCAATCCCAGCGCCAGCCTGCTCACCGCCGCCACCGGGCCGGCCGGTGACACCATCGCGCTCACGACCATCGTCGCCCTGGCCGTGGCGGGTCTCACCACCCTCGGTCCGACCGTGCGGGCCCTGCGCACCGAGACCGTCGCCGCACTCGCCGACAGCGCCCGCCCGCCCCGGCACCGGGGCCTGCTGACCAGGGTGTCCGCGCTGCTGCCGACCCCGCTCCTGCTCGGGCTGCGCCTGGTCGCCCGCCGCCCGCGCCGCGCCGTCCTGCATGCCTGCAGCACCGCGGCCACCCTGGTCATGATCACGGGCCTGCTGGTGATCTACGCCCAGCCCGCGAAGGACCACCCGGGCTCCTCCATGGCGAACGATCTGCGGAACGCCCAGGAGCACCACGTGATCCTGGGGGTCACCGCCGCGCTGATCGTCCTCGCCGCCGTCAACGCCGTCACCATCACCTGGACCACGGCGCAGGAAGCCAGGCACACCATGGCCGTCGCGCGCACCCTCGGCGCCACGCCCGGGCAGATCACCGCCGGACTGTCCACCGCGCAGCTGCTGCCGACCTTGCCCGGTGCCCTAGCGGGCATCCTTCTGGGCCTCCTGCTGTGCCTGCCCTTCAGCGCCCCGAACACGGTCTGGCCGCCCACGTGGTCGCTGCTCACCGCCGCGCTCGCCGCCCTCCCCGCGACGGCCGCGCTGACGGCCGTCCCCGCCCGCATCGCGGCCCGGCGATCGATAGCGAGAACCCTCAACCCCGAAACGACATGACCCTCGGCACGTTCCGCCTATGCCGCAACTGCGTCCCGAGCACGGCACGGGGCCAGTGGGCCACAATGCCGGTGTGACGCGGCTGCTCGATGACGGCGAACTGGCGAGATCGTCGGTCGTGGCGAACTGCACGATGAATCGCGAGCGGTCCCTCAGCGGCTCCAACGGTTACGGCAGAGAGCTCGGCATGGACGTCCTGACCGAGATCAGCGCCCGCGCCATAGCCTCGCAACCCGTGCGGTGGCTGGACCTGTGCTGCGGGAGCGGACGGGCACCCGTCGAGGCGGCCTCCCTCCTGGCCGGTCGCGGCATGACCGGACAGGTCGAGATCACCGGTCTCGACCTCGTGGACCATTTCGTCCCGGGCTCCGTCCCCGCCATGCTGCGCCTGGTCAGCGGCTCGGTGGCCGACTGGGTCCCCGGCTGCCGCTTCGACCTGATCACGTGCGTGCACGGGCTGCACTACGTGGGCGACAAGCTCGGCGTCCTGAGCCGCATCGCGTCGTGGCTCACCGATCACGGCCGGTTCGTCGCCAACTCCGACGCCCGCTCCGTCCGCCGTGAGGACGGCGCCCCGGCAGGTCGTCGCCTCACGGCCCAGTTGCGCGCGCAGGGGTTCGCCTACGACTCCGTCCGCCGCCGCATCTCCCGCGACGGGTACGGGCAGGTGCGGTTCCCCTACCGGTACCTCGGAGCCGATGACCAGGCCGGTCCGAACTACACCGGCCAAGCCGCCGTCGACTCCTTCTACGAGCCTCTGCGTTGAAGCGTCCTACCCGGCTGGTACATCTTCGGGCATGCGTGCTGAGGAGTTCCTGCGTACGGTGCTCGCCTTGCCGGAGGTCACCGAGCGCGAGGCGTTCTCGGATCTGACCGGCTTCCGGGTCCGTGGCAAGGGATTCTGCTACCTCAACGAGAACGACGGCTTCGTCCTGCTCAAAGCCACCCGGGAGGAGCAGGCCGCCCTCGTCGCCGAAGCCCCCGGCACCTTCGCCCCGTCCTGGGCCAGCGGACGCTTCGGGTGGGTCGAGGTCCAGTTGGCCACCGTCGACCCCGAGGAGCTGCGCGAACTGGTCACCGAAGCCTGGCGGCTCTCAGCCCCCAAACGCCTCGCCGCCACACTCCACACCTGAGCGCAAGCCCGTCCCCCTGGTCGCCTCGCCGGGGGCGGGTCGTCCGTCCCTTCAAATAGACATTGATGTCTGTTAGCGTGGTCACGCGCGCGCCGGGTGGGGTGCGCTCAAGCCGAGGTCGCTGGAGCGGGGATGGGGCTGGTCAGATCGATCGCCGTCGTGGTCGCCGCTGTGGTGGGGACGGGCCTGGTGGGGCCCGTCGCCTCGGCGAGCGGTCCGGAGTACTACCTCGCGCTCGGCGACTCGCTGTCCGTGGGCGTTCAGGCCGGGACGGGGCCGACCGATCAGGGCTACACCGACCGGCTCCATGCCGCGCTGGAGGCACGGAATCCTCGGCTCCAACTGGTGAAGCTCGGATGTCCCGGGGAGACCACCACGACGATGCTTCAGGGCGGTATCTGCCGATACGCGGAAGGCTCCCAACTGAAGGCCGCCGAGGCCTTCCTGACGACGCACGCCGGCCGCGTCCGGTACGTCAATCTCGACATCGGGGCCAACGACACCAACGGTTGCCTGCCCGGCGGGAGCGTCGACGCGGGTTGCGCGGTGCGGGGCGTCGGCTCGCTGGTCGCCAACCTGCCGCAGATCACCGCGCGGTTGCGGGGCGCGGGAGGCGGCGGGCCCACCTACGCCGCCATGAACTACTACAACCCCGGCCTGGCGTCCTGGGTGTCGGGCGGCAAGGCCGCCGCCCTCGCCTCCGTACCGGTCGTCGACACCTTCAACGCCTACGAGCACGGCGTCTACCTCGCCGCCGGATTCCGGGTCGCGGACGTCAACGGCGCCTTCGCCGGGCACGACCTCACCGAGGTGACGGCCCCTCCGTACGGCGCCGTCCCCCGGGGCGTGGCACGGATCTGCACGTGGACGTACCAGTGCAGCGACGGCGACGGCCACGCGACCGCGGCGGGGTACCAGGAGATCGCCAATGCCTTTCTCAAGGTCGTTCCGGCAGTGCCCACCGAGCGGGCCGGCGTTCCCGGCACCGCCTGACCCCGCGGGGAGCGTCGATACCGCCACACCAGAAAGACATGGCCGTTCAGGTGAATGCGGACCGTTCCCGGCGCGCTATAACATTGTCATGCCCAAAACGTCGGGGACGCGCGAGAAGCTGGTCGGGGCCGGGATGCGGCTGCTGGAGGAGCGGGGGCCGGAGGCGCTGAACGCCCGGGGGGTCGCCGCGGAGATCGGGGCGTCCACGATGGCCGTCTACACGCACTTCGGCGGGATGACCGGGTTGTACGAGGCGCTCGGCCGGGAGGCGTTCGCGCGCTTCGAGCGGCACCTGCGGCAGGTGCCCGACACCGACGACCCGGTGACCGACCTGCTGGTCCTCGGGCTGGCCTACCGGGAGTTCGCGGCGGCCAGCCCGCAGCGCTACCGGCTGATGTTCGGGCTCGCCTCGCCGGGGGCGCTGCCGTCGTTCGGGCACGACCTGACCGCCGAGGGCACGCCGGCGACCGCCGCCGAGCTGAACGACGCCTTCGCCCTGCTCCCCCGGCAGGTGCGGCGGGCGATGAACGCGGGGCGGATCCGCCGGGACGACCCGGTCCTGGTGGCCGGGCAGATCTGGTGCATGATCCACGGCTACGTGCTGCTGGAGACCACGGGGGTGTTCGGCCAGGAGGGCCGGGGCGTGCTGCACGTGCTGGGCCCGCATGTGATCAATCTGCTGGTCGGGCTCGGAGACGAGCGCGAGGCCGCCGAGCGCTCCGCCGGGCAGGCGCTGCTCGACGCCGAGACGGCCGGGGTCGTCGCGCGGGAGCCGGCACCCCGCCGGGGTCGGCGGCCGCGCCCCGCGCGGTGACGTGACGATCGCCACGCGGGCGGTCCGAACCAATCGCCGCACCGCGCCATCCCATAGTAATAACCTACCCATTACAAAGTTATGCCATGGTCCGCGATGCTCCCTCACACGCGCGGACCGTCCCTGATCAGCAGTTCGAAGAGATCGGTCTGATGATGGCGATGGCGATGACCTCGGGCACGATGCCGGACCCGGCCCCCCGCCTGCTCGAATTCACCGTGCTGGGCCCGGTCCGGGCCTGGCGCGGCGGGACCCGGCTCGACCTCGGCCCCCTCAGGCAGCAGGCCCTCCTGGCCGCGCTCCTGCTGCGCCCGGACATGACCGTGAGCCGGCGGGAGCTGCTCGACGGCGTCTGGGGCGTCGATCCGCCCGGCTCCGGCGACAAGATCGTGCCGGTGTACGTCCACCGGCTCCGCCGCAGCCTGGGCACGCTCGGCGAGGACGCGCAGGAGTCGGTGATCGCGCGGGAGCGGGGCGGCTACCGCTTCGTCAGCCGGGGGACGGCGGTCGACGTGCTGCGCCTCGACGAGGCCGCGGACGCGGCGGCCGCCGCGAGGAGGTCCGGCGATCTCGCGGCCGCGGCGAGCGCCTGCGACGCGGCCCTCGGGCTGTTCCAGGGCCAACCGCTGGCCGGGCTGCCCGGGCCGTTCGCGGAGGCGGAGCGCCTGCGGCTGGAGGAGCGCAGGCTCACCCTTCTGCAGGAGAAGGTCGAGTGCCAGTTCCAGCTCGGCAGGTTCGTGGACGCGGTCGGCGAGCTGCACGCCCTGATCCCCAAGCACCCCCACAGCGAGGCCCTGACCTCGCTGCTCATGCGGGCGCTGTACGGGAGCGGCCGCCAGGCCGACGCGCTGGCCGTCTACTCGCACCTGCGCCGCCGGCTCGTGGAGGACCTCGGGGTGGAGCCGGGCGACCGGCTTCGGCGCGTGCATCAGGCGGTGCTGCGCGGTGACGACGCGGCCCTGGACCTCGCTCCGCGGGACGAAGCGGGAGACGAGGGGCGTGTGCGGGTCGCCTCCGCGCGGCGCGTCCCCGACGAGCTGCCCGCGGAGGTCGGGGAGCTCGTCGGACGAGAGGACGAGCTGGCGCTGCTCACCGGCGGCGGCCTCGCGGTGGCCGCGGTGGACGGGGTCGCGGGGGCGGGCAAGACCGCGCTCGCGGTGCGCGCCGCGCGGGCGCTGCGCGGCGAGCACCCGGACGGCTGCCTGTTCGTCGAGCTGCACGGGCACAGCGACCGGCGGGAGGCGGTGCCGCCGGAACGCGCGCTGCGCCGGCTGCTGCGGGCCGTCGGCGCCGGGCCCGCGGGCGGTGGCCTGGACGAGCTCGCGGCGTCCTGGCGGAGCGCGACCGCCGGGCTGCGCCTGCTCCTGGTCCTCGACGACGCGTCCGGCGCCGACCAGGTGCGTCCGCTGCTCCCCGCGGGGGCGGGCAGCAGGGTGCTGGTCACCAGCCGCCGGCGGCTGGTCGGGCTGGACGTGGACCGCCGGGTCTCGCTGGGGGCGCTCACCCGGACGGCGGCGGAGGCGCTGCTGACCCGGATCGTGGGCGCCGAGCGCGCCGCGGCCGAACCGGTCGCCGTGCGGGAGCTGGCGGCCATGTGCGACCGGTTGCCCCTGGCGCTGTGCATCGCGGGCGCGCGCCTGCAGAGCCGCCCGTCCTGGGCGATCGGGCATCTGGTGCACAGGATGGCCGATGCCCGGCGCCGCCTGGACGAGCTGACGGCGGAGGACCGGAGCGTGGAAGGGGCTTTCCGGCTTTCCTACGAACGGCTTCCTGCCGCCGAGCGCCGAGCGTTCCGCGCATTGGGGGCGGCGCCTGAGGGGCGATGCGGCCATCGGGCTTTGGCGGCCGCCCTCGGCTGGGGCGCGCGAGGGGCCGAGCAGGCGCTCGAGAACCTGGTGGACGCCAACCTCGTGCAGCAGCCGTCCGTCCACCAGTACCGGCTGAACGGGCTGCTCGCGCTGTTCGCGCGAGAACTCGCCGCGGAGGACCCGCCGGCCCTGGGCAGAGCCGGTCTGGTCGCCGTCGCAGGGGCGCCTTCACTCCTTTAGCCGCCGTTCACCGTCCATTTCTCCGGAACCACGCGCCGAACGAATCCGAGAAGCGTTCGGCGCGTTTTCGGCATGCCCGTGAAAGTGTGGTCGAAAATAACAGGACGAGCCGCCTCGATATTCGCCTGTCATCGTAATTTCAACGGGTCTCACTAGCGTCGCAGACACGATCGTCGAATTGTCTGGGAGACCGAATGCGAAGTCGGAAGTTCCTTGTCCGCGCCGGCGCGACGCTGGTCGCGGCGGCCGCCACCGTGACGGCGGTGACGATGGGCGTCCAGGACCGGGAGGCCACGGTCGCCTCGGCCGGCGCGAAGACCGAGGCCGGTAACGATGTGCGGGCCGCCGGCCTCCAGGAGCGCGTGGCCAGGCTCCAGTCGGAGCACCATCTGCCCGGGGTGATCGGGATGGCCCGCAGCGGCGCCGACACCCAGTACGCCGCAGCCGGTCACGGCGACATGTTCATGCGCGTGCCCGCCGACCCGAAGGCGAAGGTCCGCATCGGCAGCAACACCAAGGCGTTCGTGTCCACGGTCCTGCTGCAGCTGGAGGCCGAGGGCAAGCTGTCGCTGAACGACACCGTGGACCGGTGGCTGCCCGGTCTGGTCGCGGCGAACGGCAACGACGGCCGCAAGATCACGATCCGGCAGCTGCTCAACCACACCAGCGGGCTCCCCGACTACATCCACGACCTGCGGATCTCGGGGTCCTACGTCGCCGACATCAATCCCTACCGGAAGTGGGACCCCCGCGAGCTGGTAAAGGCCGCCACGGCCAACAAGCCGCTGTCGGCGCCCGGCGCCAAGTTCAACTACGCCAACACCAACTACGTCCTCGGCGGATTGATCATCCAGGCCGCGACCGGGCACCACCCGGCCGTCGAGGTGACCAACCGGATCATCAAGCCGCTCGGCCTCAGCGACACCACGTTCCCCGAGGCCGACCCCAAGCTGTACGGGAACTGGCTGCACGGCTACTTCACCATCCGGGACATCTCGTTCTCCAACGTCCAGATGTTCGGCGCTGCGGGCGCCATGGTCTCCACCCAGGAGGACCTCGCCGACTTCACCCGCGCGCTCGCCTCGGGCCGCCTGCTGCCTCCCGCGCAGCAGCGGGAGCTCCAACAGGTCGCGTCCCCGGACAAGCCCTACGGCCTCGGCGTGATCATGATGAAGACCCCGTGCGGCACCGCGTACTCGCACAACGGCGCCGTGATCGGCTACTTCAGCCAGTGGTTGACGAGCCCGGACGGCAAGGACCAGGTCGTCATGGCCACCAACCGCTACAACATGATCCCCGACAAGGCGGGCACCGCGGTCGTCACGGCGGCCCAGGACGCCTACTGCGCGCTGAGGGGCCGGCGGTGAGCGCCGGACTGCACGCCAGGAGGCCGCAGTGGCGGCGCTACCGCAGGCCGGCCGTCGCGGTCGCGGTGGCCGGAGCGGTCGCGGCCGCCGCCGCGGTGCCGCTGCTGAACACGGACGGGCCGGTCAACGCCGCGCGGACGTCCGGGGCCATGTCCTGCACCCCGATCAAGCTGATCGTCGTGCCCGGCACCTGGGAGACCACGTCGGCCGCCGACCCCGACACGCCGGTCGGCATGCTCCGCGGCATCACCGAGCCGCTGGAACGGCGGTTCGGCGACCGGATCTCCTCGTACTGGGTCGGCTACAACGCGACCGCGTTCGACCAGGGCAAGACCTACAACGACTCCAAGCAGACCGGGATCGACGCCGCCCGCAAGGCGATGACGGACATCTCCCGGGACTGCCCCGGCACCCGGTTCGTCGGGCTCGGCTTCAGCCAGGGCGCGGACGTCAACGGCGACATCGCCGCCCAGATCGGGGCCGGGAAGGGTCCGGTCCCGGCTGCCTCCTACGTCGCGGGCGGAGGCGTGGCCGACCCCGGCAGGGGGACGAAGGGCGAGGTGAACCTCGGCGATCCGCTCCCCGGCACCCGGGGTCTCGCCGGGCCGCGGCCGGGAGGCTTCGGCGAGCTGTCAGGACGGGTCGCGAACGTGTGCCTCAAGGGCGACCTGTACTGCGCCCTGCCGGAGGAGAACGAGCTCACCGCCACCCTCGGCACCGTGCTGAGCCGTGTCGGCATCGCCAACCTGCAGGGCTCGGCGGAGCGTGAACTCTCCACCGACCTCGGCACCGTCAACGGCAGGCCCGCCGACCTCACCGCCGTCCCCAACGGCGTGAAGACGCTGACCGGCCAGGCGCGCGGCAAGGACACCACCGGGGCGGCCCGCACGGCCGGCGACCTCGCGAGGCTCGTCGGCCCGCTGCAGGCGCTCACCCGCGCGGTCGCGAACCCCGTCGTGGTGAACACGCTGCTGAACTCCCCGCCGGGCTCGCAGAACCAGATCGCGGGCCAGGTGCTCCAGGCGCTGGCCAACACCGACCTGGTGGGGCTGGCCAACGAGCTCGACGCGGTGCAGGCCGCCGCGAAGGCGGGGGACACGGCCGCGCTGGCGCGGGCGGCCCTCGCCGCCGCCGCCAAGGCCGCGCCGCTGGCCGGGCTGCCCGCCGACCAGGTGGCCAAGGTCACCAAGGTCATCCAGGGGCTCCAGCCCGTCGCGCTGCTGGCCCAGGCGAGCAACGTCGTCGGCGGGATCAGCAGGATCGACTACCGCGGGATCGAGCGCGCCGCGCGGGCCGTCCCCGCGTACGCCCAGCGGGGCGACACGCGCGGGGTCTACCGTTCCCTGGTCGCGATCGAGGACCGGCTGATGCCGCTGGCCGAGACGGCCAACCGGGTCGACCTCACCCCGCTCGCCGCGCTGCTGGCGATGTGGCCGCCCGGCTCCCCCGAGCGGGCCGTCGGGGAGGCCCTGGCCATCCTCGACCGCGTCGACTGGGTCCGGATCACCCGCGACCTGCGCGCCATCCAGAACAAGCTGGACGACTTCGACCCGAAGCACCCTCCGAAGATCGACCCGGCCGACCCGGTGAAGTCGCTCAACGCCTTCTTCGGCGTCGACCTGCTCTCCCTGGTCCCCCAGATCACCGACCTGACCGAGCACGGTCTGGACGTGGCCGGCGTGCCGCTGCCGAAGGGCACGCTCAACCGGTTGCTGAAGACCCGGCTCAACCCGAGCAACCTGGTCAAGGAGGGCGTCGACGCGGCGGTGTTCTACGGCACGCGGCGGCACGTGATGTACGGCACGGAGCCCGTCGACGACAGCGGGCGCCCTGCCCTGGAGGTCCTTGAGGCCTGGCTCGCCCAGCGCATCGAGGCCGCCTGACCCTCGTCGTCCCTCCAGGGACTCCGACCGCCGGCAGGCCGGGTGACGCCCGGCCTGCCGGCGGTCGCGTGACAAGAAGAAACCGCCCTCGGACGGGCCGCCGGCCTCGTCTGGGGGCGGTCGGGCGAGCCGGGCGCCGCCGGGGGACGGCGCCCGGTCCTCGCTCAGGAGAGCATGTTGATCTTGTACTGCATGATCCGGTAGTTCCGCGGGTCGTACCACTGGCTGACGATGATGTGGAAGTTGCCGAACGTCGAGCCGGGGACGACGAAGCCGCCGTAGGGGCTGGCGACGAGGTTGGCCGCTTCGGCCCGGGGGTCGGACGGCAGGATCAGCGTCTGCTCCAGCGTCCGCGTCAGGTCCGAGGTCGGGAGCGGGAAGACCATCGCCCGGATCGAGAGTGGGTTCATGTTCAACCAGGTCAGGACGTACTTGCCGTCCATGGCGCGGAAGCAGATCTCGCCCCACTTGCGGACGCCGAAGACCGTCGTCGGGGGCGCTCCCCAGCGCCAGTCCCCGTCGGCGTACCCCCAGGGCTCGTAGGCGTTCGGGTCGCCGAGCCGCTCCTTGCGCACCCGGTGGAGCAGCATCCCCGAGTCCCGGTCGCGGTTGAAGACCGTCGACAGGACGTAGCACCAGCCGTCGGCGGCCACCGCGTAGGTCTTCTGCTGGAACTGGCCGCCGTGCAGGTCGCCCGGCCACTGGCACAGGTACTCCCAGGTCTCGCCGTTGTCGGTCGAGCGCCAGAAGTCGGTGTGGTGGGTGTCGTAGATGACCCCGCGCATGAGGTGCATGTACATGACGCCGTCCACGACGAAGGCGTCGGACGGGATCGCCGTCGTGGCCTTGTCGCCGACCGGGTTGTGCGGCTCGTCGACGAGGGCCCTCGCGTGGCCTCCGCCGACGCTTCCGTCGATGCGCAGGTTGTTCACGTCGCCGTTGCTGGAGCGCAGGCCCACCGGGGCGCGCCAGTCGTCGGCGGGCTCGCCCGGGTTCGGCACGTGGTCGCCGTTGAAGGTGTCGCCGCAGACGAAGAGCATGGTGCCGTCCGGGCACTGCACGGGGATGCCGAGGTCGGTCCACGGCGAGGCGAACGGGCCGGTCTCGACCGGGCCGCTCAGGTTCTTGATCTTGGTCGCGAGGGTCGGGCTGGACGGGTCGCCCGGTCCGCCGGCCGTCCGCACCGTCGCCTGCCGCCCGTCCTGGCTGAAGCCGACCCACCCCGCGCCGACGGCGCCCGCGCCGAGGGCGACGCCGGCGCCCACCCTGAGGAGCTTGCGGCGGGAGAGACCGCCGGCGTCCGTGCCCTTGTCGTCCGATGGACGTGTCATCTGGCGATGCCTTTCAGGTCGACTCTCGTGCATGGAGATGCCCTTGGCGCCGCGGCCCTTGGCGAGGATCGGCAGATCCCGGTCGTCCGGCGACAAGCTCAGAAGAACATCAGTGTCTGTTTTACCGTAGATACGGGGAGAGTCGCCAGGGAATCACGATCAGTAATCCGATTTATCCGGCGGCGGGTCGCCGAGCGTCCGGTGGTCGAGCGTCCGGCGGTCGAGCGGTTCCGCGAGGTGCCGCCGCGGGATCGGAGCCTCCCGCCTAGATCACCGGTGGATGCCGAAGGTGTGCGCGACGTGGGGTGTGTCGACCAGGGTGTGGGGCGCCAGGGCGTGGTAGGCCCAGACGTGCACCCACGCGTTGCCGGTGCGCACGGTCAGCCAGGCCTTCACCATGCCGGGGCCGAAGTAGGTGAGCAGCAGGAAGGCGATCGAGACGGCCGCCGCCCGGGGGGAGCCGTACTCCGCCCAGGAGTCGGACACGTGCAGGGCCGCGTAGACCACTCCGCCGAAGATCACGGTGGTCGCGGTCGAGCCGGTCAGCCTGGCGAAGCGCGGGATCAGGATCGCGTGGACGAAGACCATCGTCGGCAGGACCGTCCCGGCCATGTAGAGGACGAAGGTGAGCGGCGCGCCGAGCAGGAGTTGCCTGGCGCCGAGGTCGAAGATCTCCGGTCGCAGCGCGGCGGTCTGCACGGCCGCCTCGACCAGCAGCACGACGACGATCAGGCGGAGGTCGCCGCGCCGGTCGGCGGAGACCAGGTTGAGCGCCCGGGCGGAGTAGCGGCGCCGGAAGTACACCAGCGGCGCGATCGCGAACACCACCAGGTTGTACCCCGCCCAGACGATCGCCTCGGCCCGCGTGACGTGGTCGTTCGTCTCGTTCATCGAGCCGGCCAGGTGCAGGCCGAACGGGTGCCAGCCGAACGCCCGCCCCACCGCGAACCCGAGGGCGAGCCCGCCCGCGCCGTAGGCGAGGAGCAGCAGGGTCTCGCGGAGCGCGGTGGCGCGCTCGGGGGCGCGGGCCGCAAGGTCGGGCCTGGTCCGGCGCCGGGTGAGGAGGAAGACCAGGGCCATGAGGAGGAAGACCTCGGCGAGCCGCACGTTGAGGTCCACCAGATAGGCGGACGTGGTGCGCTCCCCGGCGTCGTGGAGGTCGAGCGGGAGCCTGCGACCGGCCAGGACCAGCGTCAGCGCGTTCGCCGACACCCATCCCAGGGCGGTCAGCCATACGGCGCGGTTACGGAGCAGCGATGAGGCCGTGCCGCCGCCTGTCGACGGACCGGTGCCGGACGGGCGGCGCGAAGGGGACCTCAGGCACATCGGGCGATCTCCGTTCGACGTGTACTAGCACAACTGTGCTACTTCCTGCGGATAGTAGCACGACTGTGCTAGTAATGGGCGATGCCTAGAGTGGTGGACGGTGAGCAACGGCGCCTGGACGTGGCGGCGGCGGTGTTGCGGGTGGTCCTGCGCGACGGACTGGAACGGGCCTCGGTCCGCAACGTGGCGAGCGAGGCCGGTCTGTCGATGGGGTCGCTGCGGCACTACTTCGCGACGCAGTCCGAGCTGCTGGCGTTCACCCTGCGCGCGATCATCGAGCGGATCCAGCGACGCATGGCGGCGCTGCCCCCCGAACCCGATCAGCGGCGCCGCGCCGAGCTGGTGCTGGCCGAGCTGCTGCCGATGGACGAGGAGCGGGCCGTCGAGAACCGGGTATGGCTGGCCTTCACCGCCCGCGCGATGGTCGATCCGACGCTGCGTGCCCTGCAGAGCGAGGGGTACGGCCTCCTGCGCGAGGGCTGCCGCTCCCTCGTGCGCTCCCTGGACGTCCCCGAACCCGCCGTGGAGTACGAGACCGACCGGCTGCACGCCCTCGTCGACGGCCTGGCCGTCCACGCCGCCACCCATCCCCACCTGACCACCCCGGCGCGGATGCGCGAGGTCATCGCCGTCCACCTCGCCGGGCTCGGCCGTCCCGCCGGTGCCGCCTGACCGGGCCCGCGGCCCCGTTACCGAGCGTTTCCCGGATCACTCCAGGTCCAGGTCCTGGGGGACGTCGCCGGGGGTCAGGTCCTGTCTCAGGCGGAGGAAGCGGGCGGCGTGGCGCCAGCGGCCGTGTTCCACGGCGGCGTCCACGCTGATCTCCACGACGGCGTCCGGGGCCACACGGGTGTAGTGGATCGGGTCTCTCGTGGAGGGGAGGCCGCCGGCCCAGCCCGCGGGCAGGGGCTCCGGCCAGGGGTGGCCGGGGCCGGCCTCCGAGAGGGCGCCGGCCAGTGCGGTGCGCGCTCGGGGAGTGAGAGGTGTGGTGCGGGCGACCACGCGGAGCACCCCGGCCGTCGTGTATCTGCCCAGGAGAAGGGTCTGCGGTTGTTCGATGCTGCCGGTCACTCCGCCGATGAGCGCCTCGGTCGTCGTGCGGTGCTTGACCTTCCACCAGCCGCGCCTGCCCTCCTTGTAGGGGTCGCCCGCGGCCTTCACGACCAGGCCCTCGATGCCCTGCGCGACGAGGATCTCGAACCACAGGCGGGCCTCGCCCACGTCGCGGAGCTGCGGGCAGAGAACGATGCGGGAGGTGCCGGGGAGGCCGCGCAGGAGGCGCTCCAGCTCGGCGCGGCGGGCGGAGAGGGGGGCGGGGCGGTGGTCCGTTCCGCCGGCCTCCAGGACGTCGAAGACGACGTAGTGGCACGGCTCGGTGATCGGGGAGCCGGTGCGGCGGGTGACGTGGCGGCGCTGGAGGGCGGCGAAGTCCAGGCGGCCGTCGCCTCCCCAGCGGACGATCTCCCCGTCCACCACCGTGCCGGGCGGGAGGGTTCCGGAGACGGCGGAGACGATCTCGGGGAAGGCCGCGTCCAGCCGCTTGAGACGGCGTGACCAGAGCTGGACATCGCCGTCCTCGCCCACCCGGGCGACGCAGCGGAACCCGTCGAACTTGGGCTCGTAGCGACAGCCGCCTGAGCAGGCCCTTTCCTGGGGGATGCGGTCGATCGCGGTCGCGGCCATGGGGGCGACGGGTCCCTGGATGCGCACGCCCACCCCCGATCGCGCTCGTGTCCGAGGTACCCCGCCGGTGGCGCGGCGAGTGCCCTCCGGCCCGGCTTTGGACAGGTCATTGCCTCGCGCAGGCCCTGTCGAGGGCACCGGTCGAACCGAGTCGGACGAGATGTAACGTTCTGAACGACCCCGGCGCTGAATGATCACCTGGGTCGGAATGTGAACGGGGAAGCATGCTCAAGCGCACAGTGATCGGGACGTCGCTCGCCGCCGTGGCGGTGGCGGGAACGGTGGTCTGGACGGTCTCGTCGACGTCGACCTCGACGGCGACCACGGCGTCCGCGACCCGGCCGGGGCCCGGACGGGTCCACGCCCGCGCCCTCGGCGACATCGCCGCCGCGGCCGCCGCGGGCCAGAAGGCCAAGGGGCTGGCCGCCACGGAGACCGAGCCGTTCAGCCTCGTCGGCGTCACCTGGAACAAGCCGCGCGAGGAGCTCAGGGGAACCGTGCGGATCCGCACGCGGGACGCGAAGACCGGCCGCTGGTCGGGGTGGCGCGCCCTGGAGCCCGAGCTGGCCGATGCCCCTGACCGGGGCGGACGCGGAGGGACGAACGGGCTGTGGGTCGGCCCGTCCAACGGTGTCGACGTGCGCGTGACCGGGCAG
This sequence comes from Actinomadura sp. NPDC000929, assembly GCF_040492065.1. Taxonomy (NCBI): domain Bacteria; kingdom Bacillati; phylum Actinomycetota; class Actinomycetes; order Streptosporangiales; family Thermomonosporaceae; genus Actinomadura; species Actinomadura sp. NPDC000929. The sequence goes on from NZ_JBEUPA010000008.1 coordinate 114,388, forward strand.
AAGGGCCGCACGCTGCCGGAGGGCCTGCGCGTCGACCTGATCGACCCGGGCGCCTCCGCCGCGACGGCGACGCCGCGGGCGGCGGGGCCGGACGGCGGCACCGGGATGAGGCTGGTGGCGGCGACCACGCCCCTCGCCGGGCCCGTCACCGCTCCGAAGCCGGCGATCGTGGCGCGGGCCGGGTGGGGCGCGGACGAGTCCCTCGTCAAGGAGCCGCCGGAGTACGACGCTTCGGTCAAGGCCGCGTTCGTCCACCACACCGACACGGGCAACGAGTACTCCTGCACCCAGTCGCCGTCGGTGATCAAGTCGGTGTTCCTGTACCACGTGCAGAGCCAGGGCTGGAACGACATCGGCTACAACTTCCTCGTCGACAAGTGCGGCACGGTCTTCGAGGGGCGGGCCGGGGGCGTCGACCGCCCCGTCCACGGCGCCCACACCTACGGGTTCAACACCGACACCACCGGGATCGCCGTCCTCGGCACCTACACGGCGGCGAACGACCCGGACGTCCCGGGCGTCGCCCCCACCAAGGCCGCCCTGGACGGCGTCGCGAAGATCGCCGCGTGGAAGCTCGGGCTGACCGGGGTCGACCCGACGGCGAAGACGACGCTGACGTCGGCCGCCCCCAACGGGACGGGCGGGAAGTACCCCTACGGGCAGCAGGTCGAGTTCAACACGATCTCCGGTCACCGCGACGGGTTCGCGACCGCGTGCCCTGGCGCGCAGCTCTACTCCGCGCTTCCGGCCGTCCGGACGGCCGCCAAGCAGATCACCGTCCCGGCCCTGAGCGCCACCGTGAGCGGCGCCACAGCCGCGGGGGGCCGCTACTACACCAAGAGCACGGCCACGCTGAACTGGACGCCGGCCGAGGGCGCGACCTACACCGTCAGCGTGGACGGCGCGACGGCCGCGACACCGGCCGCCGGGGCCACGTCCGCCACGGTGACCCTCACGCCCGGGACGCACTCGGTCCAGCTGAACGCCGCCTTCGCCGACGGGACGACCTCGGCGTCCCCCGTCTTCACGATCGTCGCGGACACGACGCCTCCCGTCATCTCGTCCCAGGCGCTCTCCCTGCGCAAGGCGACGGTCAACAGCGGCGCGTGGCCCGTCTCGCTCACCTGGAAGGCCGCCGACAACGGCTTCCTCAGCTCGCTGAAGGCCACCTCGCCCGCGGCCAAGACGTTCTCCACCACGACGACCCAGTGGGCCGCGGTGTCCAAGCCGGGCACGACCCAGACCTGGACGCTGGCCGGCACCGACGCCGCGGGCAACACCGGAACCTCCAGCCTGAGCCGCTACACCGGCGGCCAGACCGAGGGCGCCGCGCGCCGCACCGGCACCTGGGGCGTCAGCACGACCAGTTCCTACCTGGGCGGGCGCGGCATGTACAGCAAGTACCGGGGCGCGAGCGCGAGCTGGACGTTCACCGGGCGCACCGCGGGCCTGATCTTCAAGCGCGCCTCCAACCTCGGCGCCGTGTACGTCTACGTGGACGGCGTCAAGATCGGCACGCTGGACACCCGGGCGTCGACCACGGCCTACCGCCAGCTGATGTGGACGCGCGCCTGGAGCACCAGCGGCACGCACACCATCAAGATCGTCGTGGCGGGCACCTCGGGCCGTCCCATGGTCGGCATCGACGGCCTCGCCTACCTCCGCTGACGCCCGCGGGTCGGCCCCGGCGCGCCGGGGCCGACCTAGGGTGTGTGGAGTGACAGAGGAGTCGTGGCGTGATCGCGTGATCGCGGAGTGCCTGGCCAAGCCGGGCGCGCTGGAGGACTATCCGTTCGGCGACGAGGTGGCCGTCTTCAAGGTCGCCGGACGGATGTTCGCGCTGGTTCCGCTGGGTGCGTCGCCGCCCACCGTCAGTCTGAAGTGCGATCCGGGTCTCGCGGAGGAGCTCCGCGCCCGGCACGCCGCGGTCACGCCCGGTTACCACCTCAACAAGCGGCACTGGAACACCGTCGTCCTCGACGGCTCGGTGCCCGACGAGGACGTGTGGGAGCTGGTCGACCACTCCTACGACCTCGTGGTCGCGAAGCTCACCCGCGCCCAGCGTTCCCGGCTCTGAGCGTCTCAGCCGATCACGGACGGAATCGGCCTTTACCTGCCCGGGGCCTTTTGCACGAATAAGGCCCGACTCTAGATGGTCTTCCCTTTTCTCCCATTTAGTCGGTCCTCAAAGATCGCCCCTTGCCGAGGCCGGCATATGTTGCGCAATCCCGTATTCCGTGTACGGTATTCCCGTGGCGATCATCAGACGCCGCGAACAAACGAAACAGAAAAGGAAAAGCCATGTCCAGGATCTGGACCCCGGGCGCGGACGCGTCCGGTTTCGACCCCCGCAGCATCAGGCGCGGGCTCGACGAGTACCTCCCCCGCTGCGAGCAGGAGCTGATCGGCATCCGCCGTGACCTCCACGCGCACCCGGAGGTCGCGTTCAAGGAATTCCGCACGACCCAGATCATCGTCGACTTCCTGTCGGCGATCGGCCTCCGGCCGTGGGTCCTGCCCAACGGCACCGGCGTCGTCTGCGACATCCGCGGGGGCGACGGACCGATCATCGCGCTGCGCGCGGACATCGACGCGCTGCCCCAGAAGGACACCAAGCTCGTCTCCTACCGCTCGACGGTGGAGGACGCGGCGCACAACTGCGGCCACGACGTGCACACCGTCATGTTGCTGGGCGCGGGGCGCTTCCTGGCGATGCTGGCCGAGGCCGGCCTGCTCCGCGGCACGGTCAGGCTCATCTTCCAGCCCGCCGAGGAACTCCCCGGCGGCGCGCGGAACGTGATCGCGGCCGGCGCGCTGGACGGGGTGCGGCGCATCTTCGCGCTGCACTGCGACCCGGCGCAGGAGGTCGGCTTCCTCGGTCTGCGGACCGGAGCGATCACGGCGTCCTACGACAAGATCCTCATCCGGGCCACCGGGGCGGGCGGCCACACCGCACGGCCGCACCTGACCGGCAGCCCCATCCGGGCCCTGGCGGCCATGGTGGGCGAGCTGTCGGCGGTGCTCGACCAGAGGTTCGACGCGCGTTCCGGCCACGAGCTGGAATGGGGTCGCCTCCAGTCGGGCCTGGCGGCGAACTCGATCCCCATCGTGGGAGAGCTCGAAGGGACGCTGCGCTGCCTGGACCCGCAGCACCGGCGGTCGGCGCTCGACGCGCTGCCGGCGCTGGTCGGCCTGGTGGCCGAGCTGCACAGGGTCGAGGCGGAGCTGATCACCACGCTCGGCCTGCCGCCCACGGTGAACGAGGCGACGAGCGTGGAGATCTTCCGGCACGCCGGTGGTCTCGCGCTCGGCGAGGACAAGATCGGCCCCACGGGGCAGAGCATGGGTGGGGAGGACTTCTCCCTCTACCTCGAACTGGTCGACGGCGCCCTCGGGCGTTACGGCGTGCGCAAGCCCGGCACGCCGAAGTACGACCTGCACCAGGGAGGTTTCGACGTCGACGAGAGCTGCATCGCGCGCGGCGTCGACCTGGAGGTGCACATGGCGCTGACGGCTCTGGACCACGCGTGGTCTGAGGCCTGACGCACCGGCCGGCCGTGATCGACCACGCGTCGGTCACGGCCAGGGGGCCCGGCTCACGCCGGGCCCCCGCTGCTCTTCTCCGAAATTTCTTCCGGAGGAGCGATGAATCGACGAACTCCCCGCGGTACACACCTCGACCGATCGAAGTCGAGAAGGGGATCATGCGATGAACAGCGACGAGAAGGCCGTCCACGAGGTGTTCGAGCGGCTGTACCAGGCGTGGGGCGACGGCGACGCCGACGCGTTCGCCGACCTCTACGTCGAGGACGCGACCGTGGTGATGCCCGGCGTGTTCAACCGGGGCCGCGAGGCCGTGCGCGGCTTCATGGCCGCCGCCTTCGAGGGGCCGCTCAAGGGCTCCCGGGGAGTGGACGAGCCGCGGGACGTCCGCGTGTACGGCGACACCGCGATCGTCGTCAGCAGGGCGGGCATCATCATGGCCGGGGAGCAGGAGTTCCCGCCCAAGCGCGAGCGGCTCGCCACGTGGGTGCTGTCGCGCCGGGACGGACGCTGGCTCGTCGCCGCCTACGCCAACGCGCCCGCACGCTGACAGGGAGACCACCATGGACGAGGATCTCGACTCCTACCGGCGCGAGCTGCTGGTGCACTGCTACCGGATGGTCGGCTCGGTGCACGAGGCGGAGGACCTCGTCCAGGAGACGATGCTGCGCGCGTGGCGGTCCCGGGACCGCTACGAGCCGCGCCTGGCGTCCGTCCGCACCTGGCTCTACAAGATCGCGACGAACGTGTGCCTGACGGCGCTGCGGGGGCGGGCCCGGCGCCCGCTCCCGTCCGGGCTCGGGGCGCCGAGCGAGGACCCGGACGCGCCGCTGAGCCCGGCGTTCGAGGTGCCGTGGTTGCAGCCGTTCCCGGACGCGCTGCTCGACGACCCGGCATCGCGCGTCGTGCGACGCGGCAGCCTGCGGCTGGCGCTGGTGGCGGCGATGCAGGCACTGCCGCCGAGGCAGCGCGCCGTGCTGATCCTGCGGGACGTCCTGGAGTTCGGCGCGGCCGAGGCGGCGGAGCTGCTGGAGACGTCCCCGGCCGCGGTGAACAGCGCCCTGCAGCGCGCCCGGGCGGGGGTGGCGGGCGTCGCGGAGGAGGAGGTCACCGAGCCGGACGACGCGGAGGTCGGCGCCGTCCTCGACCGGTACGTGAGGTCGTTCGAGGCGGCCGACGTCGACGGGCTGGTGGCGCTGCTGACCGACGACGCCGTCATGGAGATGCCGCCCGTGCCGCTCTGGTACCGGGGGCGGCGCGACTACGGGCGGTTCATGGCGCGGGTGTTCGCGACGGCCGGCACCGACTGGCGGATGGCGCGGACGTCCGCCAACGGGCAGCCGGCCCTTGTCGCGTACCAGCGGTCCGAGGGCGCGTACCGGCTGCACACCCTGCAGGTCTTCACCGTGACGCCGGGGGGTGTGGCGCGCAACGTCGTCTTCCAGGACGCGCGGGTGTTCGCCGCGTTCGATCTGCCGGAGATGTTCGGCGGATGATGTCGATTTCGGCGGCGCGGGTTCGACCTCCTTTCAGAAGCCCTGAAAGGAGCACCTCATGGACATCGCTCAGACGCTCACCAGCAGCGCCCGCCCGATCTGGCTGACCGGGGCCGCCGCGGCGCTGGCGGGGTCGGTCGCCACCGAGCTGTTCGGCCTGGCCGCCCGCGCGGCCGGCGTCCCGATGGAGGCCGGCGGCGTCGGCGCCGACGCCGCCGATCCGATCATGGTCGGGATGTTCGCGATGGGGACGGTCATCAGCACGTTCTGGGGGACGCTCCTCGCGATGCTCCTCGCGCGGTTCGCCCGGAGGCCGTCCCGGACGTTCGTCTGGGCCGCCGTGGCGCTGACGGTCCTGTCGTTCACGACGCCCGTCGCCGCGGGCGCCACGGCGACCTCGACGAAGGTGATGCTGTGCGCCGCGCACGTCCTGGCCGCGGCGATCATCATCCCGATGTTCGCCCGCCGCCTCCCGGCCTCCCGGGACTGAGCCGCCCCGAGTGCGCCGCGCGCTCCGCGGCGGCGTGCCACCAGGCCGGAGGGGAGGGACCGGCGGGCCGGGACGCGGGCTGGTCGGGGTGCAGGCCGAGGGGCCGGAGGGCCTCGGCCCGCACCTGGACGCTGTACCAGCCGCGCGGGCGCCCGTCGTCGTCGCGCCCGCAGGCGAGCCCTATCGTGACGTCGTCGGCCCGGAACGGCATCCAGTCGATGCCGCGGTCACGCAGTCAACGCCGGAGCGCGGCGGCGGGCGGCGGGCAGCCCTTGACGTTCTCGTAGGCGGCGACGGTGATCCACGCGTTCATGCACCCATCATGCCCCGGCGGACCGGATGCGGTCGAGGACGGGCAGCGGGGACAGGCCGTAGGCGTAGTAGTCGACCGTGTCGGCGCCGGAGGCGCGGGCGGCGGCGGCCTTGGCGGACAGGTGGTCGGCCGAGGTCGTGTCGGGATGGCCGGGGCGCAGGACGGCGCGGAGCGTGGTGTCCGGCCCCAGGGCGGCCCGGTAGGCGGCCACGTCCTCGGCCACGCGGGCGGTGTCGTGGGCGTAGCAGAGGACGGCGTAGGACGGGACGGCCGAGCCGAGCGCCGCGGGGTCGACGCCGATCCGCCAGGCGGACGCGGCCGCCGGGGCGCCGGAGGGACGTCCGTCCGCGTAGCCCAGGACGGCGCCGGTGAGGTCGAGGAACGTCAGCCGGGAGCCTTCGGCGGCGACGGCCGCAGCGACCTCCGCGGCCAGCGACGTCACGATCGGCGAGCGGGCACGGGCGTACTCGGTGAGGACGTCGGGGAGTTCGGCGGCGGGCGGGCCGCCGTCCAGCACCTCCCCGACCAAACGCGCGGCGACTTCGCGGGCCTTTTCGGCGTCCGGGAGAAGGGCCAGGCAGTGCGGGCAGAAGCACAGGCCCAAGGCGAACTCGGCGGCAGGCCCGAGGTCCACGAAAGAGCGTTCGTGGTGGTAGCCGTGGCCGAACGTCCCGAAGTGGAGGGATTCCGCGACCACGGAGTCCACGCCTTGACGGGCGATGGCGCGGCCCAACGCGATGGCATATGCGCGGACGTCCGGGTGAGACGGGCATAGGTCGGCCGGCGCTGCACGGTCGCCGAAGCAGTTCTCTTGCGTGACGTCCGGGAAGGCCAGGCCCAGCGTGGTGTTGTGCAGGAAGACACCCCAGCCGTGCAGCGCGATCCCAAGCGCGCGGGTCTCTTCTCTGAGCGCCCTTATGGGCTCCTGGTCGGCGCCCTTCTGCACCGGCGGCACCAGCCGGAGCCCGTCGAAGACATCACCCAGGGGAAAATGGACCCCGTCGTGGCGGAACGTGACGCGCGTCGTGCCATGCGGTGTCACGTCACGGGCGCGGTGGTAGGCGGCGCCGATCGTGATGGCCGAGACCCCGTGGTGGAGGATCTGCGCGGCGCCGGCGCCGCGCAGATCCTCCACCATGGCGAAGAGGGACGAGTC